>CAUUFE010000019.1:0-16803 GCA_963544415.1 uncultured Atopobium sp. | reverse complement strand
ATGAGCCAGAACACAGAAAACGTTTACTTTGGTAAGCCGTGCGGTCTTATGGATCAGCTTGCTGTTTGCCTTGGCGGCCTTGCCTTCATGAACTTTGAAGATCCCGCAGAGCCCAAGGCAGAAAAGCTGGACCTCAACTTTGAGGATTACGGCTATGCGCTCTGCCTTGTTGACGTTGGTTGCGATCACGTTACCTTCACTGATGAGTATGCCGCTGTTCCTGTTGAGATGCAGAAAGTTGCCGCGGCCTTTGGCAAGACTCGCCTCTCTGAGGTTCCCGTTGAAGACTTCCAAGCTCGCGTCAATGAACTGCGAGAAGATCTTGGAGACCGCGCTCTTCTCCGCGCTATTCACTACTGGTACGAGAATGACCTGGTAGATAAGCGCTGGGCAGATCTTCAAAACTCTGATATTGAGTCCTTTATCGCACTCACCAACGCTTCCGGTGCAAGCTCCGGTATGTACCTGCAGAACGTTTCTACTTCTGGCTCGTATCAGCCGGCTATGCTTGCCCTTGGCTTGGCCGAGAGCATCTTAAAAGGTTCTGGCGCCGTTCGCATTCACGGCGGCGGTTTTGGCGGCTCTATCCAGTGCTTTGTTCCTCTCGCCCTTGTCGAGACCTTTATCGCACAAATGAACCAGTGGTTTGGCGAAGGTGCTTGCCGCCACTACGCCATCTCTGACCAGGGAGCTTGCGCACAATGGCTGTAGCAGATAACGAAAGCGCACTGTGTATTCAGCAGCTTGTTGCATATGCATGCGAGCGCGGACTTATTCAAACTGAGGATCTGACCTGGTGCTATAACGCTCTGCTGGATATGCTCTCGTACGAGGGGCCCGCTCCCGTTAAGCCTTGGGAGAAAATTGACCTGGAGTCGTTTGATCTTGACCAGACACTTGCCGAGCTTGCTCGCTTAGCTGTTGCTCACGGTCTTGCCGAGAACACCCAGAGCGGTGAAGACTCTTTTGCCATGCGCGTCATGGGCCTTCTGCTGCCAAAGCCTTCCGAGGTGGCGCGCCATTTCAATGAGCTGTACGTTGCCGAGGGACCTCGCGCCGCAACTGACTGGTTCTACACGCTCTGCTGCGATGCAGGCTATGTCAGAAGAAGCGCCATTGCCAGGAATATCACGTGGACTACCCCAACTACCTGGGGAGACCTGGAGATTACCATCAATCTCTCCAAGCCAGAAAAAGATCCTCGTGAGATTGCAGCAGCTAAAACAACTCAAAACACTTCTGGCGAGAAGTACCCCGCATGCCAGCTCTGCCTGGATAACGAGGGCTACTCCGGACGCGGCGCTTCGTCTGGCGCAGGTGCTCATCCTGCCAGGCAGAACCTGCGCATCATCCCTATTGAGCTCAATCAGCATCGTTGGGGATTCCAGTACAGTCCATACGCGTACTTCAACGAGCATTGCATTGCTATGAACTCTGATCACATTCCAATGCACATTGATCACGAGGCGCTTGTCAATCTCTTCGACTTTGTGGACAGATTCCCCCACTACTTTATTGGCTCTAATGCCGACCTACCTATTGTGGGCGGATCGATCCTCTCGCACGATCACTACCAGGGCGGACGTTACGAGTTCCCTATGATGCGCGCGAAAGTTTCGGAAGAGTTTGCACTCAAGCAGTTCCCCGAGGTAGCGGGCGCAATTCTTAAGTGGCCGCTCTCTGTACTTCGCCTCTCCTCCACCAGTCGAGAAGAAGCGCTCAAGGCTGCGGAGTTTATCATCACTGCATGGCGCAGCTATACCGACGAGTCCGTCTCTGTTTATGCACAAACTGATGGCGAGCCCCACAACACGGTTACCCCTGTTGTTCGCAAGCTTGAAGATGGTACCTACGAGGTCTTTCTTGCACTGCGCTGCAACATTACCAGCGAAAAGCATCCGCTTGGCATCTTCCATCCTCATGCTGAGTATCATCACATCAAAAAAGAAAATATCGGCCTCATCGAGGTCATGGGCCTTGCCGTACTTCCGCCTCGCCTTGTGCCAGAGCTCAACAAGGTTCAGTCGGTTATGGAGCAGTGTCTGGCAAATGACAGGAAAGCCAATGCTGTCTATGGACAGCTGACTACGGACTCCACCACTATTTCTCACGCCGATTGGGCTCGCCAGATTTACGCCAAGCTGCTTGAGCAGGGCGACGGCTCTAGTAAGGATGCCGACAGCGACCTGCACACGGACAGCGCCCTGAAGAAGGATGTCTCTTCCCTCTCATCTGAGCAGCTTAAGAGGTACATCTACGACGAAGTTGGCATTGTCTTCTCGCACGTCCTTGAAGACGCCGGCGTATTCAAGTGGAACGAAGAAGGACGAGCAGCACAGCATCGCTTCCTCGAGTCTCTGTAGCTGCTGCCTCCCGCAGGTTCGGCGCAGTTCACGATGTTCCACGAGCAATAACGTATCTCGCGATCGCAAAAATCACCCAGCAAGAGGGCCGAAAAAATCGGCTCTCTTGTTTTTTACCGCCAAACCGTCAGCCCACGACAGTTAAACAACGCTCAAGCACAGCAAAGCCAGATATTCTGTTGGATGTGGGGTCTGATTTGACCCTTCTAACACACCTATGTCGGATAATCTGTCGCAGATAGCTCTACTCAATGCCATGACCACACCTACGTCAGATAATCTACGTGTATCGAGAAGCCCGACCACAGTAAAGTCAGATAATCTGTCGATAGTTAACATATTTTCTGACATAGGTGTGTTATTTCTCTCTAAAACTGCAGAATATCAGCCTTAGATGTGCTCTCAGAGACAAAAATTGCAGATTATCTGTCATAGGTGTGGTATGAAAATCGTAAAAAGACATATGTCCGAAGAGGTACCTTAGTTTACCAGCTGCTTTGTAATTTTCTCGTAAAGCCACTTTTTCTTAACGTGCAGGCTTCTTTTTTTGCCGAAAAAAGAGGCGTCTACATAAGTAGACGCCTCAAAACTTGCGCGTAGTAGTGCGCTTTTCCGCTTGTCGCACGTTTCCGCACTTGCGAGCGTAGCGATGCGCGGTGCAGAAGTGCCAGTTACTTCTTCTGGACGTACTTCAAGCAGTCAAGGGTAACTGCAGTCAGGATAATGACGCCCGAGAAGACAAACTGAAGGTTGGTGTCGATACCAAGAATGGTCAGTGCGTAAGTCAGTGCGGTGAAGATAAGAACACCCACGGTAACGCCGGAGATCTTACCAATACCACCGGTGAACGAAACGCCACCAACAACGCAGGCTGCGATTGCGTCCATGTCCCAACCCTGTCCGTAAGCTGCAGAGCCAGAGCCGACCATACGCATGCACTCAAGCCATGAACCAAATCCATAGAGGATACCAGCCATAACAAAGGCGCCAACCATAACTCTAAAGACTGAAATACCAGAAACAGCTGCTGCCTCAGGGTTTCCACCTACAGCGTAGAGGTTCTTGCCAAAGGTTGTCTTGTTCCAGATGAACCAAACAATGGCGATAGCTGCGATTGCCCACAAAATGATGGATGGGAATTTACCAATTCGTGGAATAACCATGTCTGGAATGGATGGCTCGATAGCGCCAAACGAAACACCCTTTGTTGCATAGGTAACAATACCAAAGATGATCAGCATGTTAGCCATGGTCGAGATGAATGGGTGCATCTTAAACTTAGCGGTAAAGAAGCCAGCGATACTGGTAAAGCAGGTGCACAGGACAATACAGGTAACCAGAGCCATGATGATTCTGACAGGAATTGGAACACCAGTAAAATCAAAAGTGATTCCAAAGACCTGGCCAGTATTGATGCCCTGGTGCATGATGATGGTTGAAGCAGTCATGCCCATACCAACCATACGACCAATAGACAGGTCAGTACCAGTAAGCAGAATCAATCCAGCTACACCAAGAGCCAAAAACATTCGAGGTGATGCCTGCTGAAGAATGTTGATGACATTGGAGTATGTCAGAAGCTGAGTGCCCTTAACTGCTGGGGTAATGATACAAAGGGCAATAAATACCAGGAGAATAACAATGTACAGACCGTTCTGAAGCAAGAATGAACGGGTGTTAAAGGTGTACTTGTAGTTCTCCCACTTCTGAGCCTGAGACTCCAGTGGAGTGAACTTAGACATCCTGAGAAGGTCGATGAGGTGATACTCATGACTAAACGCATTGTGAGCGCGATCTTTGATGCGCTGAAGATCCTTCTGATAGTTGACCTTAGCGTCAAACTGACGGTTCTTATAGACGTATTTCTCGTCCTTGATTTCCTGAGCATCAGAAGTCTTGCTGACAGCTTCTTCGTGCTCTTTCTTGAGGCGCTCAAGAGCAGCAGCGTAATTCTGCTTAGCCTGCTCCTTCTCTACGGCACAGCTTGCCTTAACTGGCTCAAGATACTCGCTCTTGTAGTGCTCCTTGAGATACGCTTCAGCCTCTGCAATGAGCTTAGAGACCTGAGCGCTGTTCTCGGACTCAACCTTCTTGGCAAGCTCCAGCTCAGTCTTGTAGCCCTCGATAAGCGTGTTGCGCTCTTCTGCAGAGATAGACTTATCGCGCTTTGTAGACTCAATAGCGCTTAGAGTTGAAATTACCTTGTTGGTACCATTTGCGCGAAGCTCATCGATTTGAGCCTGAATGGAACCAATCTTCTGATCAATAGGCTTTAGCAGCTCTTTTTCCTGCTCGGCCGTCAGAACAGATCCACCTGTTTTTGGCATTTGTATCATCCTCTCCTACAGGTACTTTGCGCTGAGGCGCAGGAGTTCTTCTTGATTTGTCTCGTTGGTATTGACGATGCCCGAGAGTCTGCCGTTGGACATAACGCCAATACGGTTGGTAATTCCCAAAATCTCTGGCATTTCCGAAG
Organism: uncultured Atopobium sp.; assembly: GCA_963544415.1. Classification (GTDB taxonomy): domain Bacteria; phylum Actinomycetota; class Coriobacteriia; order Coriobacteriales; family Atopobiaceae; genus Lancefieldella. The sequence continues at coordinate 11,964 of CAUUFE010000019.1, read as the reverse complement.
AGACTACGATAATAGTGGTACCGCTCTTAGCCATGTCAATAATGAGCTGGTAGATCTCATATTTAGCACCAACATCAATACCACGAGTAGGCTCGTCCATCAGGAAAACCTGAGGATAGCGCTCGAGCCACTTACCAAAAATGACCTTCTGCTGGTTGCCGCCAGAAAGACTTGAAATCAAATCTGATGGACCCTGAGCCTTGGTGTTCATAACCTTGAGCTCGTTGACGGTAGCCTTAGTCATCTTAGGATCAGAAAGGATTGGACCAGACTTGTACTGGTTCAAGTTTGCAATGGTTGTGTTAAACGTCAGGTCACCCTTAAGGAACAGGCCGTTTGCCTTGCGCTCCTCGGTAATCATGGCAAAACCGTGATCCATTGCCTCTGCAGCTGTCGAGAAGTTCATAAGGTGCTCGTTAACGTAGACACGACCGGCAGCTCTGGTTCTTACACCAAAGATTGTTTCCAGAAGCTCAGTTCTACCAGCGCCGACAAGACCATACAGGCCAAAAATCTCACCCTTCTTTACATCAAAGGTGACGTCTTGAAGGTATGGCTCATATTTAGTTGAAAGGTGCTGAATAGAAAGATATGTCTTACCAGGTGTATTAGTAACATCTGGGAAGCGATTCTCAAGTGAGCGGCCGACCATTGCCGAGATAAGCTCATTCATGTTGGTCTCATTTGAGCGCTTGGTCATAACAAGCTTACCGTCACGAAGAACTGAAATGTCGTCGCAAATCTCAAAGATCTCATCCATCTTGTGAGAGATGTAGACCAAAGAAATTCCCTGCTCTTTGAGCATGTGAATCATCTCAAAGAGTTTCTCGACCTCTTGAGTCATAAGTGAAGAAGTAGGCTCATCAAGAACAATAATCTTAGCGTTGTAAGAAATTGCCTTTGCAATCTCGCACATTTGACGCTGAGATACTGACATGTTCTTCATAGGCTGTGTCAGGTCTACGGTCATACCAAGACGCCTGAAGAGCTCGTTAGCCTCTTTTTTCATGCGTCCCTCGTCGACAACACCCATTGCATTAACGGGATAGCGACCAAGGAACAAGTTATCTACAACATTTCTATCAAGGCACTGGTTAAGCTCCTGGTGAACCATTGCGACGCCATTCTCAAGTGCGTCTTTTGGTCCAGAGAAATTAACCTCTTTGCCGTCAAGAAATATCTTGCCTTCATCTTTTTGATACGTACCAAACAGGCACTTCATCATGGTAGATTTGCCTGCGCCGTTCTCTCCCATAAGACCCATAACGGTTCCACGGCGTACGTTCATTGAAATGTGATCCAGAACGCGGTTACGTCCAAAGGACTTGCTCATTCCATCAATTGTTAGAACGATATCGTTTTCTGTATCTGCCATGTAATCACCCCTTTATCTCGCTAAGTTATTGCGCTTATTCGCGAGAACACCGGAGGAGAGCAGGTGTCTCCCCTCCGGTATTGTTTCGTGCTATCGACTACTTAATTACTTAAGCAGCTGGGTATAGGAAGAACCGTTGTCGGTCTTAACCATGTTGAATGCAAATGCATCGTACTCGTCAGGGTTGCCAAGACGGTTGGTAATGTTGGACTCAGTCTGGCCATCGCCTGCGATGAACTCAACGTTGAGGTTGAGCAGTGGAGCATACTTCTTGAGCAGTGGTACATAGGTTGAACCAAGGAAGTTGTCGCCAGAGTTGTAAGTGTTGAGCCAAACCTTCTTCTCTGGGTGCTTGTCTGCGCTCAGCTGAGCGGAAGCATCCTTGTAAGTAGTGGTTGCGTCAAGGTTATCCTTGTAGTTCTCAGCGGTAACTGCAAGGTTGAGAGCGTAGTAAGAACGCTGCTCTGCAACATACTTGTAGTCCTTGGAGTCAATCTTGTTGCCAGCGTCGTCTGCGGACTCAATGCCGGTGTTGATATCAGCGCCGTCAAGAGCGTTGCGGAGCAGACGGAGAGTCAGGTAAGCCTGAACATCTGGGTGCTGGGAAATGGTGCCTGCATAGCCGTCAGCAATAGCTGCAACAGCGTCAGAGTTAGCGTCGTAACCAAAGGTTGGGACCTTCTGAGCCTTTGACCATGCATTGAAGATGGACATACCCATACCGTCGTTGTTGGAAACAACAACATCAATCTGATCGCCGAAGGAAGAAGACCAAGCAGCAATTGCGTTACCAGCGGTTGCAGCATCCCATGTTGCACCAGCGGTATTCTTCATCTCCTGAGAAGCAAGCTCACGGATGGTGTAGGACTTGCCGCCGACCTCAAGCTTGCCGTCCTGAACAACAGAAGCGGAGCCATCGGTGTTGGTGCCTACTGGATCGGAAATGATCTTGCCGTCCTTCTCGATGCCAGTACCAAGTGCCTTACGGACACCACGAGTACGAGCGATAGAGTCGTTGTGACCAATGTCACCAATTGCAAGAACGTAACCAATGATGCCATCCTTGTTGCGATCAAGCTCAGCTGCGTGAGCCTTGATGTAATCAAGAACCATCTGGCCCTGGAGTTCTGCACCCTGAACTGCATCAAAGCCAACGTAATAGGTATCTTTGTTGAAGTTAAGAGTGTTTGTATCAAGCTCACCGGTTGAGCTGTTAGAAGGCTGACGGTTGAAGAAGACAACAGGCTTATCCTTGTTCTCTACCTTTGCATCTTTAGCGCCTTCCTCTTTTTTCTCGCTAGGTGCGCAAGCTGCAAGAACGCTAGATCCACCAACGCTAAGAACGCCTAGACCACAGAACTTTAGAAAACTGCGACGAGACACATCCATAGTAGTGACCTTTCTCATTTGTTATGCCTTTTGCATAACACTGACCTTAATGAGTACGTTAACAAATCTCATCACAGCTCTTTGTGAGATGTCGCTCAACGGTTGCAGAAATACCGTAAGCGTTATGTTTTGTACCTTTTACGGTGTCAATTTTGAAGTTTTTGAGGATAAATAAAGAAAAATCGGTCAAATGACCAAATTGCCGAGAATAGCGTCCTCTTCAAATCTGTGAATAAAAATCTGCCTAATGCGAGAAAAGCAGGACGGTTCTTTAAACAAAAAAGACCAGGCATTGCCTGGTCTTGAAAATTCTGGCTCCCCGAGCAGGATTTGAACCTGCGACACGCTGATTAACAGTCAGCTGCGCTACCGCTGCGCCATCGGGGAATATGTGTGCTTCTCAGCGGTGTTTAAGTATAGAGAGACATTCCAAACCATGCAAGCATTTTTTAGAAAAAATTTAGTCAAATTCTTCTTGCACAATCTCTTGCATACCTAAACCAAGAAGCTACTCCTCCATGTAGTCCTTAAGACGGCCGGACCTAGAAGGATGACGAAGCTTTGCCAAGGTCTTGGACTCAATCTGGCGAATACGCTCGCGCGTAACTCCAAACTCCTTGCCTACCTCTTCAAGGGTGCGAGGGTGGCCATCCTCAAGACCAAAGCGGAACTTAATAACCTTACGCTCACGATCAGCAAGGCCGTCAAGAACCTGCTCAAGCTGCTCACGAAGCATTGAATCAGAAGCTGCATCTGGTGGAGCAACAGCTGAAGAATCCTCAATAAAGTCTCCAAGCTGCGAATCTTCTTCTTCACCAATAGGCGTCTCAAGAGAGACGGGCTCCTGGCTAATCTTCTGGATTTCGCGAACGCGATCAGGAGACATACCCATTTCTGCGCCAATCTCTTCTGGGGTAGGATCTCTACCAAGATCTTGCAGAAGCTGCCGCTGAACACGGATCAGCTTGTTGATTGTCTCTACCATGTGGACAGGAATACGAATGGTACGTGCCTGGTCTGCAATAGCACGGGTAATTGCCTGACGAATCCACCAGGTAGCATATGTTGAGAACTTAAAGCCCTTGGTGTAATCGAACTTCTCGACAGCACGAATAAGGCCCAGGTTACCTTCCTGGATAAGGTCAAGGAACAGCATACCGCGGCCAACATAGCGCTTTGCAATTGAGACAACAAGACGAAGGTTTGCAGAAATAAGCTGCTGCTTAGCATCAAGTCCTACAGACTCAATACGCATAAGGCGGCGCTGCTCTGCGCGGTTAAGCTCGATGAGGCCATCCTCAAAATCCTCCAGCTTCTGAGAAGCTGCAGTACCTGCCTCAATCTTCATAGCAAGGTGAACTTCTTCTGATGCAGTAAGCAGGTCTACCTTACCAATCTCTTTAAGATACATGCGGACAGGATCACCGGTAAGCATAACCGTGGTGGTATCTGAGCGACGAGCACGGGCGCGAGAAGAACGTTTTGGCTTAGAGACTTTTGCCTTAGAAACAGAGCGGAGAGCCTCTTTGACCTCACGTGCCTCATTTACGGCATCAAAATCTTCATCATCTTCATCTTCAAAATCAGATGAGTCATCCAAGTCATCATCGGATGAAAAATCATCCTCTACGGCGTCATCTTCAATGGCGAAAGAAACGGTTGCTTCAGATGCGGTAGTAATCTCAACACCTTTAACGCGCAGCGAATCATACAGGTCAGAAAGCTCATCATCGTTTACGTCAACGTCACGAATGGCAACCTGAATATCGTCTTCGCTGATACTACCGTTAGACTTTGAAGAACTTACCAGATCATCAACAATTTTAGTAAGCTCATCTGAGAGTTTGACCTCGTCATTTGCCTTTTTTGCAGCCACAAATATCCTTTCGATAGATTAGCGCAAATCTTTATACCCAAAAGTTTCTCTACCTAATCAAACTACTCATTTTAATTTATAAAAAATTAGATGAGTAGCATCCTCATAAAATGAGTATTTTTATTGCCCTGAAGTAAGCCTCTTACCTAACTCCAACGCTCGTGTCTGAAGTGCTTGTGCGGCGGCAAGCTGCTCTTCTGCCAGAGTTCCGTCAGAAGACTCCCCTGCATAAGAACTGGAACGCAAATTAGAACGAATTTCTCGCAATTTACGCTGCACTGAGTAATAGTCGACGGTATCAACAATAAACTCAAGCGAGCGACGCGTATCGGAGTTGCCCTCAGATATCACGCGTCCAGATGAAAGAATAGCTGCCGCATTTGGCTCAACAGCTGCAGCTGCAGCAACTACCTGCGCTGGTGTAGCTCCCTCTGGAGTGGCAAGCATTGCCCATGCCATAGTTTGATGGCGAGCGTCAGCCCACACAAAGTCTGCAATGCGGTCTTGATACTCTCGCACCAAGGACAGATTTGTTGCCATAGCGCTTAAAAGCTCAAGTTCTGAGTTGACCTGTCTGCGGTCTTCTGCGGAAAGCCCCTGCGAACCGTGCGAAACATAAGCATCAGCAGGAACACCATACGAAGATGGATCGTCATATGGCGGAACCTCGTCATATGGAGGGACATCATCGTATGAAGGACCGTCAACATACGTTGAAGTCTTGGAATTTGAGTTGTACGAAGAGTTAGCCGCACTCTTCTGAGGCTGTTTGCGTGCTGCCTTTGAAGCACGAGAATCCAACGTATCGTCTTGAATAGGAGCAGCTTTAATTGCGCGCTTTGCTTCCTCAACATCAATATGAAGCAGGTCAGACACACGAAGTGCATACTCGCTCAGAAGTACCGATGTCTTGAGTGGAGCCAATAAGGATGCTAGAGCCTCAAGCGCCTTGACTCGACCACCAGGCACGGATAAGTCAAACTGCGCGGTTGTGGCATCAAAGACAAAGTCCATGAGTGGACGAGCGGAGTCTAAGATAGGACGCAGTTTTTCTGCACCAGATTCGGCGAGAAACTCCATGGGGTCCTGATTATTTGGCAAAACAACGCAAAGAAACGCAGCGGTTGTTTTATCGATAAATTTAATGGCACGAGCAGCAGCGTGTTGACCTGCGGCGTCGCCATCAAACATGCAAATAATTTTGCGCGCACGCTGACGATCAACAAGCTTGACGTGCTCAGACGTAAATGCGGTACCTAGAGCTGCCACAGTATTAGTAAAGCCAGCCTCGTGCATGGCAATAACATCTGTGTAGCCCTCACAAATTATGGCCTCAGACTGAGCTGCAATAGTCTCTTTTGCCACGTCGTAGGCAAAGAGGTGTTTACCTTTATTAAAGACAGAAGTGTCCCTGGTGTTTAAATACTTAGGAGCGTTTTCTACCTTTTTAGTAATTCGGCCACCAAAAGCAATGGTTCTTCCCTGTTCATCATGAATTGGGAACATCACGCGGTCATAGAACCAGTCGCTGATGCGACCATTACGCTCAACGGCAAGGTTGGCAGCAATCATCTCTTGCGTGGTATAGCCACATTTACGCAGATGCGCTACAAGCCCGCCTCTGCCAGGAGCATATCCCAGCTTCCAGCGTTTGCATACAGCCGCTCCAAAACCGCGACCAGAGAGATATGCACGCGCCGTCTCAGGACCTTCTCCCCTTCCGCGCATAAGCATGGAGTGGAAATAATTCTCGGCCTCGGTAAGGCATTCAATTAAGCGATTCTTGCGGGGACCCTTAGAAACATGGGCCTCTTCTGTAAGGGTAATTCCGGCTTTATCGGCAAGATATCTGATAGCGTCAGGAAAATCTAGATTTTCTCGCTTCATGATATAGCTAAAGACGTCTCCACCTTCGGAGCAAGCGCCAAAGCAGTGCCAGAGACCCGTAGAAGGATTTATCTTGAAAGAAGGGCTTTTTTCTTGGTGGAAAGGACAGCACCCCCAATAGTCCTGACCTCGGGGTTTTAGTTCAACTGTCTCGGAAACAAGCGTGACAAAATCTGTGGCTTGTCTTACGCGCTCTTTATCTTCGTCAGTTATCATCTTCCACCTCCCCGCTTCCTAAGTTATATGAATTCGTACCCAGATTCTGGGCTACCCAATCTATATTTCCACGAACGGCACACTTGAGCTCTTCAAGCGAATCAAATTTTTTAGATTCCCTCAGTCTCTTCACAAATACCGTTTGAACCTGCGAATCATATAAGTTGCCGCTAAAACCTAGGAGGTTAGCTTCAAGTAAAGGTCCTGTTTGAGACTCAAATGACGGAGCTTTTCCCACATTAACCGCAGCGGGCCATGCTGTTGCACCATGAACTACATAGCACGCATACACGCCGTCTTGAGGAATGCAATCTTTGAGGTCAAGTGCAACATTTGCCGTAGGAAAACCAAAGCCAGTGCCCTGGCCTCGGCCGTGCTTGACCACGCCACTCACAAAGTGCCAGCGGCCCAATAAGCTTGCTGCTTCCTCAACTTTGCCCTGCTCAAGCAAGTCCCTAATGCGAGTTGCAGAGATTTTCTGTCCACCCGAACAAAAGAGCTCGTGGGCGTGAACCTCAAAGCCGTGTTTGTGTCCAAGTGAGGCAAGCAACGCGCTTCCTTCAGCGCCTTGTGCGCCCAAACCAAAATCAGAACCCACATGAACGGACACGGCCGAGACGCTTGGAAGCAACTTGCCCTCAACGTATTGCGTGGCACTCAATGCTGCAAACTCGCGGGTAAAGTGATGCACCAGAATGCCGTCCACTCCCCATGCAGCAAGCGCGCGAAGCCTGTCTTCTCCCGAGAGCAACCGCCGAGGAGATCCATCAAACAGCACCTCAACAGGGTCTGGCAGAAACGTCACTGCCACAAGCGGTACATTGCGAGCTTCGGCATCCTTTTTTGCGCTGGCGAGAAGCCCTTGGTGGCCCTCATGAAGTCCGTCGAAGACACCGAGCACGCACACGCAAGGTTGTTTGTAGCAGTCAGAACGCACTGTATAGAAGTCGGCATCACCAAGCTCACGTGGAGCCGGCAAATCACTTCCATACAAAACGGATTGTACTATGCGTTCTACCTTGTTCAACGTGCATCCTTACTTACACAAAATGCCTTGAGAGAAGTTAGTCTGACAGATAAGGCAAGAGCCCTGCCTTGTCCAAATCCCTACGAGAGCTTCATTCCACACAAGGCTGACCAGCGAGTTATTAGAAATCTCAGAGAGATCTTCCGGAATACCAAATCGTTTTCCAACCTCAACACACTTGTATTCTGCTGCAGTCAACCTGTGCACAGGGTATCCCAAAACCTCAGTTGGATTGAGGCGTTTAGCTTCAAGCACCTGATCTGGGCTTTGTTCAAGCTCTTCTAATAAAGCGCAGCTCCCAAGTGTGATTGGACCAGAGAACGTCCTTCTCAGGCCACTAATATGAGCCTCTGTTCCAAGAGACTGACCAAGGTCTCGAGCAATACTTCTAATGTAGGTGCCTTTTGAAACGTCAAAAGCAACCGTCCACACCAGTGAGTCATCCTCAGCAGAAGGCGCTGGCACCGCTAAAAGCGTAGCGTCGTAAATAGCAACTCTACGTGCTGTTAGTTCTGGCATTTTGCCTTCACGAACAAGTTGATAGGCACGTTTGCCATCAACAGAGATTGCGGATACCGCTGGTGGCAGCTGATTTATGGTGCCCACCAACTTTGCACATGCAGCACGAGCAAACTCTTCCTCACGCAACTCTGCAGGTACAGGAGCTGTGGCCACAACCTCACCGTCTGCGTCATCGGTTGAGGTACGAGCGCCAAACGAAATGTCGGCTACATACCCCTTTCGGTCAAGCGTCAGAAGGCCCAAAAGCTTTGTAGCAAGTCCAATGCCCACTACCAGCACGCCACTTGCATTAGGATCCAAAGTGCCTGCGTGTCCCACGCGTTTCTCGCCAAATGCACAGCGAACGCGAGAAACCACGTCATGGCTGGTTAAGCCAAGCGGCTTGTCAACTGCAATAAGTGCGTTAATTCCACTTGCTCCTCGCTTCACCTATGACTCCTTGTCAAGCGCGAGAAGATCAATGAGCAGAGGGACTATCTGAGTAAATACGTCGTCAATGGTACCTTCAGCAGTAAAGCCTGCAGCAGCAGTATGTCCGCCGCCACCCATTTGGCGAGCTACGCCGGAAATATCAAGTTTGGACTTGGAGCGCAGGTTGCCACGAACTTTTCCGCCGTCAACCTCTTTGAGGAAGAGGGCAATTTCTGTTCCCTCAACGCAGCGCACAATATCTACCAGGCCATCCATCTCTGCTAGAGGAACACCTGATGCAGAAAGATCTGCCGTAGTGACATAGCTGTAAGCAACACGACCCTCACCAAAGGTGCGAATACGACCCATAACCTTGGCGGCAAGGTGAAGATAGGCCAAGCGATCGCTCTGATAGACATGAAGTGCAATCTGAGATGGAGAAGCACCTGCTTCTACCAGCAAACTTGCAACCTCAAAAGCCTCGCCGTCAGCGTTTTGATACTGGAAACGACCAGTATCAGTTACCAGAGCGCACATAAGGCATTGTGCCTCTGAGGGAACAAGCTTTGCGCCCAAATGACAGGCAAACTCGGTGATAATGACACCGGTTGCCGCTGCATCAGGACGCACAAGGCCTGCATTCCAATACACGTTGTTGTATGGGTGATGGTCAAGCACTGCTACCGTCTTAGAGCGCTCCATCAGCGCTTCTGCATCAGCCAAACGTCCTGCAGTAGATAGGTCTACGCAGATAAAAAGGTCTGGAGTACCCTCGTACTTATTTGCAGGAACAAAGCTGTCAGTACCATCAAGAAACTTGTAAATACGTGGGACTTCCCCATCAGCATCTGCCAAAAGATTCGTGACAGTTTTGCTAGGCCACCTTCTCTGAATAATGGAAGAAAGTGCTAATCCAGAGCCAATCGCATCTCCATCAGGAGAAGTATGTGCGCAAACGACGATTGACGAGGCCTGCTCAATCAGAGCTATAACCTCGTCAAACTCTGGACGACTGACTTTTGTATTCAGTGACGTCACTTACTTACGCCTCCTCGTCAGAATTCTCTTCATCAGAAGCTAGAGGGTATCCAAACTCGTCTTTCTCAACACCAAGCGTTGGTGGAACAACCTCAAGGGCTTGAGCAATACGCTCAGCCTCATCGGTAGTGGTATCAATTTTGAAATCAAGCTCAGGGGTTACACGCCAGTTCAGCGCATGACCCAAAAGCGAGCGAATCCTGCCCTTTGCACGCTTGAGAGCTGCAAGGACCTTCTCGTAGCGATCAGGCTCACAACTTACATAGGCGCGCATAAAGGACTTATCAACCGAGACCTCACAGCTTGTGACAGTCACAAGCTGGAGATCAGGGTCGGAAATTTCAAACAAAAGGATCCAGCTGAGCTTTTCTCGAGCAATCTCATTAGTACGACGAGAAAACTGATTCTGTTTCATGCTGTCCCTTCTTACTCGGTACGAGCCACCTGCTCAATGCGATAGCCCTCAAGCTGGTCGCCAGGCTTGATGTCCTGGAAGTTCTCAAGGCCAATACCGCATTCATAGCCGGATTTAACGCTCTTAACGTCGTCTTTGAAGCGCCTGAGCGATGCAATCTTTCCATCGTAGACAACAAAGCCGTCGCGAATAAGTCGGATATTATCGTCACGAGAAATCTCGCCCTCAGAAATCATGCAGCCTGCAGCAATACCAACCTTAGGAACCTTGAAGGTATCGCGAACCTCAGCAACGCCAGTCTGAACTTCCTGCTCAGTTGGCTTAAGCATACCAATACGAGCAGCATCAATCTCTTCGATTGCCTTGTAGATGACGCTATAGGTTCTAATCTCAACGCCTACGCGCTCTGCAGCAAGCTTGGCCTTTGCATCTGGACGGACACCAAAGCCAATAATAATTGCGTTGGATGCATCAGCGAGAACAACGTCGGTCTCGGTGATTCCACCAACAGCAGAGTGGATGGTGCTGATACGAACCTCGGACTGGTCCATCTTGTCCAGGGAATCCTGGAGAGCCTCGATGGAGCCCTGAACATCAGCCTTGATGATGAGGTTGAGTTCCTTGACGTCACGGTCAGCCATGGTGTCAAAGAGGTTCTCGAGGGTAACGTGCTTAACACGGTTCTGCTCTTCAATACGAGCCTTAAGGGCGCGCTGATCAGCAAGCTCACGAGCGTCGCGCTCCTCCTGGAAGACGCGGAACTCATCGCCTGCGCCAGGAACGGTTTGCAGACCAAGAATCTCAACTGCATCAGAAGGACCGGCGGTAGTAACTGCGTTGCCCTTAGGATCAAGCATTGCGCGGACGCGTCCAAATGCCATACCAGCAACAAGAGCATCGCCGATGTGGAGTGTACCGCGTGTAACCAAAACAGTAGCAACAGAGCCGCGACCACGGTCAAGCTTAGCCTCAAGAACGTTACCAGAAGCAAAGGTGTCTGGATTTGCTTTCAGCTCAAGGACATCTGCCTGCAAAAGAATGGTCTCGAGAAGATCGTCGATGCCCAAATTCTGCTTAGCGGAGATATCAACAAACATGTTCTGTCCGCCCCATTCCTCAGGAATAACACCGTACTCGGTGAGCTCCTGACGAACACGGGTAGGATCTGCGCCTGGCTTATCAATCTTGTTGACTGCAACAACAATTGGAACACCAGCAGCCTTTGCGTGGTTGATAGACTCAATGGTCTGAGGCATAACACCGTCGTCTGCAGCAACAATCAAGATGACAATATCGGTGACCTTTGCACCACGAGCACGCATAGCGGTAAAGGTCTCGTGACCTGGGGTATCGATGAAGGTAATCTCACGGCCGTTAATGGTGACCTGAGAAGCACCGATTGCCTGAGTAATGCCGCCAGCCTCGCCAGCTGCAACGCCAGTGTGACGGATTGCGTCCAGAAGTGATGTCTTACCGTGGTCAACGTGACCCATGACGGTAACTACTGGAGGACGTGGCTTCAAATCCTTAGGATCATCGTAGAAGGTGAAGGAATTCTCCTCCTCCTTGGACATAATCTTAATCTGGCGACCAAGGTCATCAGCAACAATCTCAATAAGCTCATCAGACATGGTCTCGGTAAGCGTCAGAGGATTGCCAAGCAGGAACAGGCGCTTAATGATGTCATTTGCAGGAACGCCAAGAAGTTCAGCAAGTTCAGAGACAGTAGAACCCTGAGGGACCTTTACAGTATCAAGCTGGGAAATATCCTGGTCGTTTGCAAGTGCTTCCTCAATACGCTGCTCCAT
>CAUUFE010000018.1:0-16859 GCA_963544415.1 uncultured Atopobium sp. | reverse complement strand
TCGGACATAACACTCCAAACTCTCAAACTGTCACACGCAAAGCGTGCACCAACACAATTGAACGTAAAGACATCGAACCAAACAAAGTAGGTTCAGTCCTCATATTCATAGTATGTTACCAACCTACGCGATTCATCTGAACAAAATAACGGTGAGCGGTCAATATCGACCGCTCACAGAATAATTTGTAAACTTATGGTTGCAAATTGTGAAATTCTTCATAAAGAAAATGAGCACCCAAAATGGATGCTCATTTAACTTTTTGATATTTTGGGGCGTCAATACTCTCTTAGCGAGTAACTCCCTCAAAGAATGCGCCAATTGCGTGGCTTGGCTCTTCGCCGGTAAGCGTAGAAATAACGTTTACTGCTGGTCCCAGAAGATCGATAGATGGGATGAGGCGCTGATCAAGTTCACGACGAATCTCTCTTCTAAGAGAACCATCTGCAAAAGTGTGGAAGACTGCACGAGGGCGATTCTCATCTTCATGCTCGTTGAAGTATGCACGAACATCATCAACGCTATGAATGTTTGGAACCCTTACAATCTCTACGGAATCATCGCCAAACTGAGCAGCAGCAGCCTTAACTACTGCGGCACCGGTCTCTCCACGAGAGTCTGACAAAACGTAGACGATAGGCAGACCATCACCAAGAGAGCTGTTATCAATATCAAGTGTGCTCATGCTGTAACCCTTTCAGTCAAGTATTCAGAAAGATACAAACATTTATCAATCTAAGCGTACCCTACTTTTTGCGAGAAAGCACACTAATATCGGCGACATTACTAAATACCTGGGCAAACTTGTTCAAAAGACGCAAACGATTTCGGCGAACGGTATCATTTTCATCCATGACAAGCACTTTGTCGAAGAAAATGTCAATTGGCTCACGCAGTTGTGACAGTGCAGAAACAGCAGCAGCATAGTCTGAACCAGCAAGAGCGGAAGCCACCTGCTTCTGTCCTTCTTCACAAGCAGTGAGCAACGACTTCTCTGGCTCAGTAAGAAGCTCTGTATCAACTTCTGTACCAAGTGAAGCGTCGCTAAGGTGAGCTGCGCGTGCATAAGCAGTAGCAAGGTCCTCAAAGAGCTCAGGCTCGTTCTGACGTGCCTCATCAAGTGCACGAGCACGCTGAAGGAACTCATCAGGATTAATAACGCCAATTGCACTAACAGCCTCAATAGCGTCTGCAGAGATCTTCTCGTCCTTTGCAATAGATGCAAGGCGGCCAATAAAGTACTGCTCAACCTGAGACTGAACAGACTCGTCAACAACAAGACCCTGCTGGCGGTAGAGCTCCAGAGAGCTTGCAATGAGCTTCTTGAGGTCAAGGTTTGAGGTAGAACGGACCAACGCAATAACACCAATAGCCGCACGACGGACAGCATACGGATCAGAAGAGCCGGTTGGTGGCTCGTTGATAGCAAAGATGCCGCAGATGGTATCAAGCTTGTCAGCAATAGCTACAAAGCGACCAATCTGGCCACTTGGGAGCTCGTCGCCGGCAAAGCGAGGACGATAGTGCTCGCGAATAGCTGCAGCTACATCGCTCTTCTCGCCAGCTGCCTCTGCGTAGTAGCCACCCATAACGCCTTGCTGGCTGGTGAACTCGACAACTGCCTGGCTGACAAGGTCTGCCTTAGCAAGATGAGCGGCGCGAGCAGCAAGCTCTGCCTCTTCCTTGCTGGATGTCTCGTCGAGCGCAATCTCTGCAGCAAGAGCCTCCATACGCTGGGTCTTCTGCAGAACTGTGCCAAGCTTCTCCTGAAAGACAACGGTCTCAAGGCGCTGGGCAAACTCATCAAGCGTATGCTTCAAGTCCTCCTCAAAGAAGAACTTAGCGTCATCGAGGCGGGCGCGGACAACGCGCTCGTTGCCGTCAATGACGCGCTCGGCGCAAGATGGATCCGCATTAGAAACCACAATAAACTCGCGAGTCAGCTTACCTTCAGCGTCATAGATTGGGAAATAGCGCTGATTGGAAAGCATGGACTCAGTAATAATCTCTGAAGGAACGTTAAGGAATTCCTCGTCAAAGGTACCCACAAGAATCTGAGGCCACTCAGTTAAGTTAATGACCTCCTCAAAGACCTTCTCTGGCATATCAACGTGAGAGCCCGGACGAGCAGCCTCTACCTCTTTGATACCGGCGAGAATAACGTCTTTTCTCTGCTCCTGTAGCAAAACGCCAGCGTCTTTAAGAACTTGCTCATAGTCAGCTGGACTTACTACCTCATGGTATCCAGGACCAAGAACACGATGGCCCTGGGTGGTGTTTGAGCTAGTTACATCAGCGTACGTAACAGGAACAATCTCTGAACCAAAGAGGACGCACAGCCAACGAACAGGGCGAACATAGCGCTCGTGGAAAGAACCCCAGCGCTGACTGCGAGGCCAATCAAGTGCAGAAATCCAAGAAGTTGCCAGCTCAGAGAGAATCTTTGTGGCAGGAACTGAAGGAATGTTGAGCTCTGCAAAGACGTACTCATGACCGTCAGTGTCTACACGACGAGTCAGTGCATCAGCACTCACGCCGCACTTGCGAGCAAATCCCTCAGCAGCCTTGGTTGGATTACCGTCTGCATCAAAAGCAATCTCTGCCTTAGGACCACGCTTGACCTCTGAAATCTCTTCTGTAGCCTCAGCAACGTCCTTTACATAGGCAGTTAAACGACGAGGTGTCGAGAGGATCTTAACCTCTCCAAATGACAGACCAGAGTCTTTAAGTCCGGAAACTACGAGCTTATTGAACTGAGCAATAGCTTTCTGCAATGGAGCAGAAGGCATCTCTTCAGAACCAATCTCAAACAGGAAGTCTCTAACCTCAGCCATTTAAGCCACCTCCTCCTGAGTAGTTGATGCAGGTGCTTTCTTAGAAGCAACCTCCTCCAAATACGATTCGCAGCATGCCTTGGCAACGGTACGAACGCGAAGAATATAGTTAGCTCTTTCAACGGCAGAAAGAGCACCACGAGAGTCAAGCAAGTTAAAAGCGTGGCTGCACTTCATAACGCAGTCATATGCAGGAAGTGGGAGCTTGCGCTCAAGACAGCTATGGCACTCTGCCTCATACTCGTCGAACTTCTCGCGCATAAGCTCAATGTTAGCGACCTCAAAGTTGTAGGTTGAGAACTCGCGCTCGTTCTCAAGGAATACCTGGCCGTATGTCATTGGAGTGCCGTCTGGCAGGTAGCTCCAGACCAGGTCATAGACGGAATCAACGCCCTGAGCATACATAGCAATACGCTCAAGACCATAGGTAATCTCAACAGGAACAGGATCTACCTCAATGCCACCTACCTGCTGGAAGTACGTGAACTGAGTAACCTCCATGCCATTGAGCCAGACCTCCCAGCCAAGACCCCAGGCACCAAGTGTTGGGCTCTCCCAGTCGTCCTCAACAAAGCGAACGTCATGGTCTTTTGGATCAAGGCCAATAGCAGCAAGTGAGCCAAGATAGAGATCTTGAGAGTCTGCAGGAGATGGCTTGAGCAAGACCTGGAACTGATAGTAGTGCTGCAAACGATTGGGGTTCTCGCCATAGCGTCCATCAGCAGGACGGCGACAAGGCTGTGGATAGCAGGTACGCCAGGCGTCAGGGCCAAGTGAGCGCAGGATAGTTGCGGTGTGGAAGGTACCGGCACCTACCTCAGAGTCGTATGGCTGCATGACCGTGCAACCCTTTTCTGCCCAATAGTGTTCAAGGGTCAAAATCATATCTTGAAACGTTAGTGGTGTTGCGCCCATGATGTTCTTTCTCTCAAATGTCCGACGTAAGTACTATAGCCCGCGAGCATGGTCAAAGGGCCAGAAAATAAACATTGCCTTAGAGGTCACTGTAGAAACCGCAACTGCTCCAAAATATCTGGAATCAAGCGAGTTTGTTCTGTTATCCCCCATAACAAAAATATGACCTGCAGGAACAGTATACGGATAATTCTGAATTACGGCACCCGTGCGATCCGCAAGAGAATACGTTGGCTTGCCTTCAGTGTAAGGTTCGTCCATAAGCTGGCCATCAACATACACAGCACCGTCACGCAAATCAACCGTTTGACCTGCTGTGGCAATGACGCGCTTCACTAAAAGCGTATCGGGGTTTTGAGGGCTGGTAAAGGTAACCACGTCGCCTGCTTGAGGGGTACCGCCAAAGCGATAGGTGAGCTTCTCTCCTACCAAACGGTCTCCCAGCTGAATGGTATTAAGCATGGACCCTGTTGGAACCTCATACACCTCAGCAACAAAAGTCCTGATAAAAAACGCCAGAGCAACGGCAACTGCCACAATTACCAGGTATTCAAAAATTTCAAGTACTTTGGAATGTCCACTACTCATCGTCATCACCAGATTGCTGATCAAGCTCTGCTAAATACGCTCTGTCCTTCTCTGTGAGCTGAGCGCTCTCGAGAAGATCGGGACGCCATGCACGAGTGCGAGCAAGTGCGGATTGTCGTCTCCAGACTGCAACCGCTCCGTGGTCTCCAGATAGAAGTACGGACGGAACTTCTCGCCCCTCAAAGTTTGCTGGTCGCGTGTACTGAGCATACTCGAGAAGGCCATCGTCAGAGAAAGACTCATCCTGCGAGCTCATCTCATCTCCAAGCGCACCAGGAAGCAGGCGCACAACCGAGTCAATCACGGTAAGCGCAGGGAGCTCTCCGCCCGTCAGAACGTAATCTCCCATAGAAATAACGTCATCTGCCAGCTCATAGACACGCTCATCCATGCCCTCATAACGGCCGCAAACAAACAGAATGCGCTCTTTTTGAGCAAACTCTTGAGCAATAGCCTGAGAATACGGCCTGCCAACTGGCGAGAAAAACACCACGTGGGGCTTATCATCTGCCTGATCAGAAATCTCTCGAACTGCCTCAAAAATAGGAGCAGGCTTCATAAGCATACCTTGCCCGCCACCAAAAGGAGCGTCATCTACCGTACGGTGTCTATCATGCGTCCAGTCACGTAAATCATGCGCATAGAACTCAAAAATGTTTGCCTTTTTAGCCCTACCCATAATAGAAGCATTTAAATAGGGCGAGAAGACCTCAGGAAATACTGAGAGCGTTTCTAGGCGCATGCTACTCACCCAACCTAAGAAGACCCTGAGGAATTGAGACGGTAATGGGACCCTCAGCTGGAGCTTCTTTGATAAATTCATCAACAGCAGGCATCATTACCTGACCAAAAGGTCCCTCAAGTACCCACACATTTTGTGTAGGTCCAACAAGAACCTCTGAAATTTCACCCAGAGAACCATGTTCTATATCACGTACTTCTCTACCAACAAGCAGAGAAACGTTAACCAGACCAAAGTTTTCTGGAAGACAATCTTCTTCTACCAGAAGCGTTTTACCTACAAGCTCTTCTGCGTCAGAGATGGTAGTTACGTCTGCAAACGTTACAAGACTACCTTCTCTGTCATCTGACTCAACAGAGACAACCAAGTACTTCCTTGGGCCTTTAAGTGCAGGCGGAACAGGAACAACCGTCATGCCTTCAGCTATAAGAGAAGGAAGGCTGTGAACGGGAACCGTCACAACCTCCCCTCTTTTACCATGCGTTTTAACAATTTGAGCAATTGCTCGCCAGTGTTTACGCAAAATTAGCCTACAACCTCGACATCAACAGAGGTGCCAACACGCTGGCCAAGAGCACGAGCCAAAGTACGAATAGCCTTAATGGTTCTACCCTTGCGGCCGATGACACGTCCAGCGTCTTCCTCAGAGCAAGAAACCTCAATTAAGGCTCCATCCTCGCGATCGGTGACGTCGAGTGCAACAGCATCTTCATTATCGACAAGACCACAAACGATGTACTCAACAAGGTCAGCTACCTTGTCAGAAGGCATCTCCTGAATGTCTTGATCGACAGCGTCTACCTCAGTGGGCTCTGTGAATTCAGACACGATTTACTCAGCCTCTGGAGCCTCGGACTCCTCAGCAGCTGCGGCAGCAGCCTCAGCAGCAGCCTCTGCAGCTGCAGCAGCCTTTGCCTGTGCCTTCTTGGAGAGCTTGGTCTTCTTCTCTGCAACTGGAGCACCAGTACGAGCGATCTCAATGAGGTGAGAAACTGCGCTTGTTGGCTGAGCGCCCTTTGCTACCCACTCGTCAACCTTCTCGAGGTTGATATCAATCGTCTTTGGGCTAGTCAGTGGGTTATAACGACCGACTTCTTCAATGTAACGACCATCGCGAGGCATACGACCATCAGCGACAACTACGCGATAGTACGGACGCTTCTTGGCACCGTGACGGGCCAGACGAATCTTAACTGCCAATGAAAACTCCTCCATACGAGCGGTGCCTCGGATGTTAGATGGGCTGCACCGCAAAGCCACAAATCGGGTTACAAGTGTACAACAACGCGTTAACCTCGAAAAGTATAAATTTGCTCTCTTCAAAAAGTACTCGTAAATTATGTATGAAACACTTGTTCTATTTACGCAAAAAGTATACACTATATGTATGGAGACGTCAAAGAACATATCGGATAAAACTGCACGTAAATCGTGTGATTTTGAATGGCACGGTAAGGCTATTGGCCTTCTTGACCTAGATGCGTTCTTTGCATCTGTAGAACAACTTGATCATCCTGAGTGGCGTGGAAAACCTGTAATTGTAGGTGGTTCTCCTCACAAACGAGGCGTTGTTTCAACCGCTTCTTATGAAGCAAGAAAGTATGGTGTTCATTCTGCCATGCCTTCAGCTACTGCGGTAAGACTTTGTCCTCATGCAATTTGGACTTCAGGACGTTATGACAGATACTCAGAAATGAGTGCTCTTGTTATGGGTTTTCTTAAAGATGAGACTCCCCTTGTTGAACAAGTTTCTATTGATGAGGCATTTTTTGACATTACTCCTGGAAGATTTTCTAAAGAAAATCCTTTGGAGATTTGTAAGCGCATACAAAAGAAAGTTGCAGCACTAGGTGTTACCTGTTCTATTGGTCTAGGAACAAATAAAACAATTGCCAAGATTGCTTCTGAACAAGAAAAGCCTCGAGGTCTTACTGCGGTCTTTCCTGGTACAGAGGGCCGTTTTCTAGCACCACTGCCCATTGAGGCAATGAGCGGCATTGGTCCTGCTATGGCAAAGACGCTTCATCAGCAAGGAATCAAAACGCTTGGAGAACTCTCAAGAGCAGATGCAACGTATCTCACTTCCCTTGTAGGCAATACTGCCTCAAAGATGATTTTGCGCGCGCAGGGAAAAGAAATTTCAGAGGTTCATGAAGCTGCTCAACCTCGCGATGTTAAGTCTGTTTCTAACGAGAGAACCTTTGAAACAGATTTGTTTGATAAACAAGAAATAGAAGAAGCCATCAGACACATCTCTGGTGTTGTAGGCAGACGTCTCCGCCGAAAACAGCTACAAGGTTATACCGTAACGCTTAAGGTAAAAGCTTCTGCAACAGAGTCTCATACCGCTCAAAAAAGAATGTCTACTCCAACTGATGATGAACATCTCTTTGCAGAGATTGCCGTTGGCCTTCTTTCAACCATTTGGAAAGAAGGACAACCGGTAAGATTACTTGGTGTTGGCATAAGCTCATTTACAGATGAGACACAGAGCAAGCCTGTTCAAACGTCTCTTTTTGATCAATTTGAAGACACCTTTGATGCGGCGGCTTCTGGACTCGCAACAAAAAAGAAACCTCGGAGTGACTTGCGTCATCTCTCCGAGGTAACCGATAAACTCAAAGATAAATTTGGCGCAGATGCTGTGCAGTATGGTAGAGACCTACGCTTTGAACATCGCGTTTCTGACACCATGCCTACAGGCAAAAATGAGCAAATCTAGGGCGCTAAAACTACTCAGTGGGATCAGCAGATTCTGGAAGATTGTCTACCAGGTCATCCTCGGAAAGCTCAAAGGCTGGAGCCAAAGCATCCTCTGGAAGATCAACGTAAGGAATCTCAGAAGTCATAGCGCCCTCAATATCCAGTTCTACACGAGGAGCATCTGCCCAAAGTCGCTCAAGACGATAGTAAGACCTTACCTCTGGCTGGAATACGTGAACTACAACTGAGCCGTAATCAATCAGAATCCAATTAAGTCCGTCACGGCCCTCTGTAGAAATTGGACGAACGCCGCAATTTGCCGTGATCTTCTCGCGAACCTCATCAACAATGGCGTCAGCCAAACGAGCATTTCCACCGGTGCAGATAACAAAGTAATCGCAAACGTCACTGAGACCAGTGAGGTCAAGCACAAGAATATCTTCAGCTTTCTTTTGATCTGCAGCAATTGCAGCAGTCTTTGCAAGCTCAAGTGAAGTTACAGCCATGAATTTCTCCGTTTTCTCATGAAGCTAAGCTACTTAGATGTCTTTTCAATCATCTCATTGTATAGGGCAATTGAGTTTGGATACAAATAACTTCTAGTAGAAATTACATACATCATAACGCCACAAAACGCCGTCTCATAAAGCTCATCGATAGAACCGCCGTTTAAATATATGTTTCTTGCCTCTTCGACCGATGCAAAGTTTGGACGCAAGGGCTCAATAAGATCAGCTACGTACAGGATTTTGTCCAGTTTGCTCATCTGATAGTCCCCTGCAGTGTGCTTTTGAATAGCACTGAGCATCTGATCAGAGAGCCAAGGATAGATTGCTGGCAGGGTTTTTGCGGCGAGAGGACCGTGCAAGAGTCCTACGATTTTCTGATAAGGAGCTGCTGTCTGGATACGAAAGCGCTCTGCCAGTTCAATGGTTTCTGCATCAGGAAGAAGTTTCTCCCAATCATGCAAAATACCTGCCACACGAGCGCTAAACATATCTGCATCATAGACCTGCGCGAGGGTTTCTGCACAATGTCCAACAGAAATAGAGTGCGCAAAACGCTTAGGGTTCTTGTGGTACATATGAGACTTCAGATCAGACTCAAGCTGATCAATGAGCGCCTGTTGTTCTGCGGTATAGACAATATCTTTTGCTATAAGTGTTCTTTCCATTATGTCCTACAAAGTTTTGAATCAAACCACATAGTTATCTGTATGACACTGCCTTGCTGCTAACGTAAGTCAATCTGAACAGCAGGTTTCTTGAGCCTTAACTACTTAATTGAGCGGTGTTGTATCAGCGCCGTAAAGGCCATGCTTGTGAATGTAGCCTGTAACTGAATCGGGAGTCAGATATCTAAGACTCTGACCTTTTTGAACTCTACTGCGCAAATAGCTTGATGAAATAGCCAGAGCTGGAACCTCAAGATAGGTTACTTTGAAGTCATACGGTGAGTCAGCAATGACCTTTTGAGCACGACTTAATTCATAACCAGGACGTGTTGCAGCAACAAAGTGAGCAAGTTCTGCGACCGTCTGCGCATCTTTCCAGGTAACAATGTCAGCAATTGCGTCTGCACCAGTAATAAAGAAAAACTCAACGTTAGACGGATATACCCTGCGCAACCTTCTGAGCGTATCAGCAGTGTACGTAATACCCTCATAGTCCACCTCAAAACGAGAAGCTACAAAATGAGGATTATCTGAGGTTGCTAGAAGCGTCATTGAGTAACGGTCTTCTCCCCTGGTAACTCCCTTATTTTGTTTAAACGCAGGACGTCCAGCAGGCATAAAGACAACCACGTCAAGGCCGAGGTCATCATATGCCTGTTCTGCAGCTACCAAGTGGCCATTATGAATGGGGTCAAAGGTTCCACCCATAATTCCCAAACGGTACGTACGGTTTTTATCCTGTCCCAAACGAGGCAGACCAGGGTGCATGTTATTTAAGACGTCAACTGCCATATCCTACTCAGTTTCTGAAGAAGCCTCAGCTATATGAGACGCATCAGATGGAGCATCTTCAAACTCGACATTATCAAATTGCTGATCAGAAGCATCCTCGTCAGGAATCTCTATGCCATCTGTATTTGGCTTATTAGGATCTTCATAGGTAAAGGTAAGCTCAAGAATGCGAATCTCATCGCCGTCAACTGCACCTGCCTTTGCCAGCTGAACTTCAAGGCCCATACGGTCAAGACGACGCTGTAGGTACGCCACAGCCTCATCATTATCCCAATCGGTCTGGATAACCATGCGCTCAATCTGGCCGCCGGAGACACGCCAAGCATGACGCTCTTCTCGCTCAATGCGAAGCTTGTTATCACGGCGAAGTCGCTGGTTCTCCCAAGCCTCACTGCGGTCAACTGTTGGCGTAGTAATGGCAATTTCTTTGCGCAGCTCTGCCACCTCTGCGGCGCAAGTGGTAACAAAGTCATCAAGATTTAAACCAGTTACGGTAGAGATGGCAAAGAAAGTCCTGCCATCAGCCTCGGCGGCTTTTCTGAGGGCCTCAATAGCATCTTCTGTGCCAGGCATGTCACACTTATTTGCCACCACAATCTGGGGGCGATCAGCCAGCTTTGACGCGTAAGCTTTGAGCTCCTCGTTAATGGCATGGTAGTCCTCTACGGGGTCTCTGCCTTCATAGCCACCAGTAACATCGACCATATGGACAATGAGTGCCGTACGCTCAATGTGACGCAAGAACTGATGGCCTAGGCCCTTTCCCTCAGAGGCGCCCTCGATAAGACCAGGAACGTCTGCGCAGACAAAAGACTGTCCATTTTGTGCACGGACGACGCCAAGATTTGGTACAAGAGTGGTAAAAGGATAGTCTGCAATCTTTGGGCGCGCAGCACTAATGCGTGCGATAAGAGAGCTCTTGCCAACAGAAGGCATGCCCACCAGGGCCACGTCAGCCATGAGCTTCATCTCTAGCTCAATCCAATGCTCTTGGGCTGGCTCTCCCTTTTCAGCAAATGCGGGTGCACGCCTTACAGAAGTGACAAAGTGAATGTTGCCGCGGCCACCATTGCCACCAGGAGCAACAACTACCTGTTCACCTGGAGAAGTAAGATCAGCAATCTCGTAGAGAGGCTCTTGTGTATCAGGATCAAGCTCGCGCACAACGGTTCCCAGGGGCACCTTGAGCAGCAAATCTTGTCCATCAGAACCATGACGGCGAGCTCCCTTACCGTGTGTGCCGCGCTCAGCCTTAAAGTGATGCTTGTAGCGGTAATCGATCAGGGACGAGAGCTGCGGGTCTGCAACAATGACAACATTGCCACCATGACCGCCATCGCCACCATCAGGGCCGCCTTTAGGTACATATGCTTCTCGACGGAAAGACATGCAACCTGCGCCGCCGTCTCCGCCTTTAACGTTGATATGACAAAGATCAGTGAAAGTTTCCACGTGTCCTCCTTCTAATACCTTAATGTTACGGCATTTACCAGCGAAGCACAGTGAAAACGCGAGAAGTTCTTATGCAAACACGAGGATAACAACAATTACCGCAACTCCAAGAATCATCAAAGCAAAGTCTGATGGAGCCAAAGGATAGCGTTTAAATGCAGATGAGGCGTTCCTTAGATAAAAACCTCGCTGCTCAGCTGCAAGCGCTGAGGCGTCAGCTTTTTTAACAGAGCTTACCAGCAGAGGAACAATCAAGGGCATGGTGAGCTGGAGCTTCTTAAGTGGATTTTTGGTATCAAACTCAACACCACGAGCCATCTGAGCCTCCATGATATGGTTCATCTCGGAAGCAAAGACAGGTACAAAGCGCAAAACCGTTGCAATGGTAAATGCATAAGGATATGGTACATGCGCCACTTCTACCAGCGCATTCATCAGGTCTTCCACGCGCATCAGCGAAAGCATAGAAAGTAGTGGCAGTGCCAGCGCGATTGTTTTGAGAGCAACGTTAAAGCCGCGCTCTAAGCCACCTACCGTGATGCATAAAAAGAGCACTTGACCAGCAGGGGCTACAAGCGTCTGCACCACGCACAGAATAAGACCTAAGACCGCAAAGCCAAATACCAGCTTGAAAGTCTTCTGAGCATTTTGCGAGATAACTCCCACAAGAATAGTGAGTGCAAGCACTGCAAGTACCTCAAGTGTTCCTTGAGCAGCAAAAGCGGCCACAAAAAGCTCAAGCGCAAATACAAGCTTGGCCACGGGATTTGCTTTATGAAGGAAGCTTGTTCCTTCGGTGTAATCAATAACACTACCCACGAGGAGCCTCCTTACCATTCAGCGTTGCTGCAATACGAGCAATCTCAAACTGATGCTGTAATGCCTCCAACACCTCGGGAGCACTGCTAAACCCAGCAAATGATGGATCTACGTGCGCGCCCGCAAGCTTTGACAGCTGAATCATCTGAGGAGCCTCAACGTATGCTTCCTTCAAAACCTCATCTGTCGAGAAGATCTGTGCAACTTCCCCATCGTCTAACACGCAACCATGTGCCATAACGACAATTCTTGTAGCAAAGTCCAGCACAACCTCCATGTCATGGCACACCATAAGAACTGCACAGCCCTTCTCGCACAGTGAGGTAACCATATTCATGACCTGCATGCACTCTTTGTAATCCAGGCCAGATGTTGGCTCGTCAAGCACAAGAATATCTGGCTCGCAGGCAACTACAGACGCAAGCGCAACCATCTGACGCTGACCACGAGAAAGCATGAACGGCGATGCCTCTGCGTCCAGTCCCATACGCTCAATGACTTCTCGTGCCTTGCATCGGGCATCCTCTGCAGACGCACCCTTGAGCTCAAGACCAAACGCAATCTCCTCAAGAACGCTCTCTTTACAAATCTGATAATCGGGATTTTGGAACAGCGTAGAGACATGCTGAGCAATCTGCGACGTCTTCCAATCCTTGCAAGAGGCACCCTTAATATGAATGTCTCCCGATCGAGGGCGCAAGAGGCCATTTACCAGCTTAGTCAGGGTTGTTTTGCCGGCGCCGTTTTGACCCACAAGGGCAACAAGCTCACCAGAATGCAAACTGAGAGAAACGCGCTCTACGCCATCAGTACTATTCTGATATTTAAAGGTGGCGTCGATAACGTCAAGAACAGATTGAACGCTTGGCTGCTCTGCGTCTTGAAGAACACCAATTCTGCCAAAGGGCCCGCTCGATTCAGCAATCACAGGGCCATCTATTTTTGGAAGATATGTCTCCCCTGCTAACTCAACGTCATTAGTAGCTACTGGTTGAGAGCCCTCTGTAAGAGAAATGCTGCGATGCTGGAGAGCGCCTACACAGCACGCAAGCTGCTTGGCAGCTGACTGAACTGAGAGTGCGGTTTCATCGCAGACAGCCTGGTCAGCCTCGCTGAGTAGATGAGCATATTCCACTTGATGCGAGAGCTCGTGAACACCCTTTGAGACGCGCACGCAACGAGGAACGTCAACACCAACCTCTTGCAGCAAATCTACCTGTGAAAACACTTCCTCTCCGCTGCCAAAAGCGCAGATGGTTCCCTTGTCCATAACGGCAATCTTTGAGCAATACTTGGCGAGAAGACCTACTTTTTGCTCAATTACCACAACCGTAATACCTTTGGTTTTGTTGAGCTCTGAAAGTGTCTGGAAGATTAACTCAGACGACGTTGGATCTAAAGCTGCTGTTGGCTCATCAAGTACCATAACCTGTGGCTGTAGTGCCAAAAGTGCTGCAATAGCAACCTTTTGCTTCTGTCCACCAGAAAGAAAAGCAATCTCTCTAAAGCGAAGGTTGGCAATACCAACTGTTTCTAACGCATAGGTAATTCGCTCTGGAATTTCTGCGTGAGGAACGGCAAAGTTCTCAAGACCAAAGAGAAGCTCATCCTCAACAATTGAAGCAACCATCTGCGCATTGATATCTTGGGTAATGGATCCCACAATCTTAGAGATATCAGTTAAGGCAACCGTACAGGTATCCATTCCAGAGACAAGAATCTTGCCAAAGAAATTGCCTCTAAAGTGATGAGGAATGGCGCCAGAGAGTGCAAGAGCAAGCGTAGACTTACCTGCACCAGAAGGGCCAACAATACCTACAAAGTCACCCTCCTGAACGCTCAGCGACAGCTCATTAAGAGCACGCACCGAGCTATCAGGATAGCTGTATGACACAGATTGAACTTCAATAATTGACACAGTGTTCTCCAGAAAATATGAGCGTATCTAAGAACTTATCGACCCAAAACCTTCTTAAGAGGAGCCGCAAGAACCTGAACAACAATAGCATTAAAGAATGCAGTTCCCACGATGACAGGAAGCATTACGTAGAAAAGCTCAATAGTTGCACCTTTGGCTGGAATAGCAATGGCAGCAAAGATGAGGCCAGAAATAAGCGTGGTTACAAAAGAGCCAATTGCAGGCATTACTGGTTTATCTGCAAGAGCAGACTTAGTAAAAGCAAACATAACAAGTGAAGCAACGCCTTCTGCAACAAAATCAGCACCAGGGACAGAGGTGGTCAGCTGAATAACGGTAGCTGCGATAAGACCAATAACCAAACTCTGAACAGCAGTCGGCTTCAAAAGAAGAATAGCCAGGCAGAACGATGCAATAATGAACTCTGGACCAATACCAATAGCACTAATTGCCTTGCCAACGGTTAGGTTAAGAATAAAACCAGCAGCAATAAGAACGGCAACAAGAACAAGAGAAGTTACGTCCAAAACACCTGCAGACTTTGAAACAGCAACAACGCGTGGTGCCTGCTCAGCAGATCCTGTCTCTGTGTCTGTGGTGCTGACCTGATTGAGATTCTCTGTAGACATACAAACTCCTTTAACGCAAAACTAAAAACGTACAAACAAAACTTTTAACAACACGGGTTTCTCGCCATCCGGATTTAGCAAGAAACATACGCACAAAAAAAGCTCTCGGTCACCCGAGAGCCTCTAAATGCGTATGCAGAAGCAACTCATCGCTGACCGGAGAAAGACAAGTTGTTCCACCACCACTGCTGAGTGCATGTAGCGCGCATGATATGTCCTCCTCCCAAAAGCGTAAATTGCAATGTAAGAAGAATACCATTACTTAGCCGGATTGTGTCAAGAAATACATTAAGAAACAATTTAGAAACTGTAAACGGCAAGCGGCAAGTGCAAAATACCGCGAGAAACAAAAAGGGGTCCCGAAGGACCCCTTGAATGAACTGCGAATGTTCAAGAAAACTTATGCCTCAGCAGCAACGACGTTAACGACGTGCTTAGCACCCTTCTTGAACTCAACAACGCCATCGCAAAGTGCAAAGAGAGTGTCATCCTTGCCGCGACCAACGTTTACGCCAGGAGTGATGTGCGTACCACGCTGACGGATGATAATCTGGCCAGCCTTGATTGCCTGACCACCGTAAATCTTAACGCCAAGGCGCTGTGCTTGTGAGTCGCGACCATTGCGGGAAGAGCCGAGACCTTTCTTGTGTGCCATAAATGCTACCTGCCTATCTCAATATCAGAAGTGACCAATTACTCTGCAGACTCGTCGGATGCCTTAGCAGCAGCCTTACGAGCGGTAGGGAGCGCGGTAACCTTCAGCTTAGTAAGGTTCTGACGGTGACCATTGGCGCGGTGATAGCGCTTACGCTTGTGGAACTTGAAGACGAGGACCTTCTTGTCCTTGTACTGCTCAAGAACCTCACAGGTAACCTTCTTAGAGGAAAGAGTGGCAGCGTCAGCAACAACCTTCTTGCCGTCGTTAAGCATAAGAACATCAAGCTTTACCTTATCGCCAGGCTGCGCATCAAGCTTCTCGACGCTGATTACGTCGCCCTTGGCAACCTTATACTGCTTGCCACCAGTTGCTACGATTGCGTACATGTGTGTAACCCTTCATTGCTGATTCTTGCAACGATTAATACTATCTTTGCATTTCTGAAGATCCGAGCAAAGATCTTCGCCGCCGTGACCTGTGGCATCCGCGGGAAACTGTCGGTGTCCCATGTCCCTCGGCGAGAAACACAACTCGAAATAGTCTACTGCATATTTCAGAAAATTCCAAGACAAAACTACATGTTATAGAGGCTTCACAAGGAGTCCATTTTCTGAAACGTGTGCCTGTGAAACGCGGCACACCTTCAACGAGTCAATGCTTTGTAGACCATCCACTCCAGCTTGAGCTGCAATTCTTTGAGCCTCATAGATTAAAACTGCAGGTCTAAGCGCCGCTCGAGGATCTTGAAGCGTATCAAGCTCAAATGAAATGCACGTTTCAGAAGAGCTCTCAGAAATCTTATAGCCCGCAAATGTTGTCTCTAAATTGACCACTTTTTGCTTGTCTTTGCGCATGTACGTCAGCTCTTTTTTGGCGAGAAGATCCTCAAACCCCCAACGCAACGCGTCTGACCTAAGACCTTCTCCCAAAATGTCACATCTCCAATGAGCGGCATTCAACCATGCTTCAAGCGCTGGCAGCGACCGATCAACGTAGCTGACAGCAAACGGAGCAAGCGCGGGAGGCGTAGCCGACAACAACCTCTCTAACGCTTCATCCGGGTCCACGTATTCTGTGAGCTTCAAGTCAAAGTACTCCGCCTCAGACGAAGCACCAACAGGAAGTGCCTGAGAGAACTGAACGCCCATGCGCTTTGCAAAGCCATTGCCTACCCTAAATGGTAGCTGAGCTCTACGAACACAGCGCTCAATGGTACCAATAAGCTCAAGGTGTCCTAAAAACGCAAGGCGATCATCTTTCTTGTATGCCACGCGAAGCCTAAAAATCTCTGCTCCGCGCTCCGTCATAATCTCCGGCTGAATCTGTGGCCTACCGGCACGCCAGTCCTTCTTCACAGGCTCAACCATCTCAGGAGCTACGCTCTCTACCTGCTTATCTGTCATGAGCGCACTCCCATCAAAACGTTGTCGACCTTCAAGGTCTGGCATACCGCACATCCCGTACAAGAAGTAAACGTGCAGTCTGGTGTGGTGATCTCGTCCATTGCTCGACGATATTCTCGCTGTAGGTAGCCCTTAGAGACGCCAGGAGATGTGTGATCCCAAGGAAGTTTTGCCTGGATATCAAAGGTTTCTGTTGCAATATCAGACAGCGAGAAACCCAGACTTTCTGCAG
>CAUUFE010000017.1:0-16874 GCA_963544415.1 uncultured Atopobium sp. | reverse complement strand
CCTGGAGGAACCATTGTTCTTCTCGCGGTTGTTACGCTTTTGTTTATCTTTCTGGTAAAAAGGGTTGTGCTGCTGCTCAAAACCCGTGCGGTGTGATACTCTGAACAAAGTGCGTTGACGGAGAGGTTTGCCGGAGCACGTTGTGAACAGAGAGGGTGTTCGTGGTTGAGAAACACCTGCACAGCGCTGGTAGAGTTCACTCCCGAGCTACAACTTGAACGGCGTCATTGCTTAGTAGGGAAGTCGTCCGCCTAACGAGACTAGGCTTTCAAGTGGATTGCACAGAGAGAAAACTGCGCAATCAACCGAGGTGGTACCGCGGAAATTTTCCGTCCTTGGGCATATGCTCAGGGACGGTTTTCTATTGAAAGGGTAATTACATGGGAATGTCTGAGGAACTCTCGGCAATTCGCGAGCAAGTACTTGAAGGAATTGCTAAGGCAACAAACCTTGAAGCACTTGAGAAGGTGCGCGTTGCATCAATGGGAAAGAAGGGCTCTCTTACAGCAATTATGCGTATGATGGGTCAGGTTCCCGCAGATCAGCGCCCTCAAATGGGTCAGCTTGCAAATACCGTTCGTGCTAACGTTGAGACCGCTATTCGCGAGCGTCAGCTTGCCTTAAAGCGAGAAGCCCTTGAAGCCCAGCTTAATGCTGAGGCAACTGATATTACCCTTCCAGGCCGTCGTCTGAGCCCTGGTACTCAGCACCTCATTGAGCAGGTACGTGAGGAGATGGAAGACATCTTTATCAGCATGGGCTACACCATTGAGACAGGCCCTTATGTTGAGACTACCTATTACAACTTCACAGCTCTGAATGCTCCAGAGGACCATCCAAGCCGTTCTGGTAAGGACACGTTCTACGTAGTAGACAATGCTCCAGAGGGTAAAGAGTCGCACGTATTAGGTGAGTCCGATGTTCTTCTCCGCACGCAGACCTCCGGTGTTCAGATACACACTATGGAGACAAAAGAGCCTCCTATTTATATGATTTGTCCTGGTACAGTATTTCGTCCTGACACCGCAGATGCTAACCACCTGCCACAGTTTACGCAGATGGAAGGTCTTGTTGTTGATGAGGGCATTACCTTCGGTGATCTCAAAGGCACGCTTGACCACTTTACTCGAGAGATTTTTGGCAAAGATCGTGCAACACGCTATCGTCCTCATTTCTTCCCATTTACTGAACCAAGCTGTGAGGTAGACGTTTCTTGTGGCGTTTGCCACGGCGAGGGCTGCCGCTTCTGTAAGAATACTGGTTGGCTTGAGATTCTTGGTTGCGGCATGGTTGACCCTAATGTCTTCAAGTACTGCGGTATTGATTCCGAGAAGTACACAGGCTTTGCCTTTGGCATTGGTGTTGAGCGTGTTGCTGCACTTCGTTACGATCTTCCTGACCTGCGTATGCTCATCTCTGGTGACCAGAGAGTTCTGCGTCAGTTCTAATCATCGGCGTCTTATTAGAAAGGCAATCACATGCGTGTATCTTATGAGTGGCTGAAGACGCTCGTTGATCTTCCTCAGGACCCAAAAGACCTTGAGCGCGAGCTTGTCCGCACCGGTACTGAGGTTGAGGCTGTAGAGCGTGTCGGAGCTAACCTTGACCATGTTGTTACTGCTCAGGTTGTAAGCAAAGAGCCTCATCCTGATTCTGATCACATGTACGTTACCCTTGTTGACGTGGGAAAAAACAATGTAGATAAGGACGGAAATCCTGTTCCTCTACAGATTGTTTGCGGTGCTCAGAACTTTAATCAGGGAGACCACATTGTTACCGCAATGATCGGTGCGGTGCTTCCTGGAGACTTTAAGATTAAAAAGTCCAAGCTGCGTGGCGTTGAGTCTTGCGGCATGAACTGCTCTTCTCGCGAGCTTGGTCTTGGCGATGACCAGAGCGGTATTATGATTCTTCCCGAGGATGCTCCTATTGGCATGCCTCTTACCGATTACCTGGGCATGTCTGATGTTGTCCTTGATTGTGAGATTACCCCTAACCGCCCCGACTGCCTTTCTATGACAGGTATGGCTGTTGAGGTTTCTGCAATCTATG
Source organism: uncultured Atopobium sp. (assembly GCA_963544415.1). Classification (GTDB taxonomy): domain Bacteria; phylum Actinomycetota; class Coriobacteriia; order Coriobacteriales; family Atopobiaceae; genus Lancefieldella. The sequence continues at coordinate 14,822 of CAUUFE010000017.1, read as the reverse complement.
ACACTGATACTCACATTGAGCTTCCGCGTGTTACGTCTGAGTCTGGCGCAGATGCATCTGAGCAGGTAGATGTTACTATTGCTGATCCTGAGCTCTGCTCAAGGTACACCGCTCGCGTGGTTCGTAACGTCAAGATTGGCCCAAGCCCCGAGTGGCTTGCTCGTCGCGTTACTGCCTGTGGTGGCCGCTCAATCAACAACGTTGTTGATGTTACTAACTACGTTATGTATCTGACCGGCCAACCTCTGCATGCTTTTGACCTTGGAAAACTTACCAAGGAAGATGGCAAGTATCACATTGTGGTTCGTGCAGCTGAAGATGGTGAGCACATTGTGACGCTTGACGGAGAAGATCGTGAGCTCACTTCTGACATGACCGTTATCACCGATAACGGAAAGACTCCTATTGCACTTGCTGGTGTTATGGGTGGCCTGGATTCTGAAATTACCGAGAATACCGTTGATGTCCTTTTGGAATCCGCTGTCTTTGATAATGGCCACATTAGCCGTACCAGCAGAAACCTTGATTTGATGAGCGAGGCTTCTATTCGTTACGAGCGTCTTGTGGATCCAAACGGTTGCGCATCTGTTGCAGATATTGCAGCAGCACTCTTTGAGGAGTGCTGTGGTGCTGAGGTTTGCCCTGGTATTGTTGATGTATATCCAAAGGTAAAAGAGGCAGTAACTATTACGCTCCGCCCAGAGCGCGTCTGCGCCCTTGCAGGTGCTCAAATTCCAGAAGAGTTTATGGTTTCTCGCCTTACGCGCCTTGGCTGCAGGGTTGCTCCAGCAGACAACGGAGAGCTGAGCGTTGTAGCTCCTACAAACCGCCCAGATCTTACGCGTGAGGTTGACCTTATTGAGGAGATTGTTCGCTTGTGGGGCGAAGGTGATATTGAGGCAACTCTTCCAGCAGCAAGAAACCATGCAGGCGGTTTGACTTCAGATCAGCGTCAGATCAGAAAGATTGGCCGTACGCTGCGTGCCCTTGGTCTTAATGAGACAAAGTCATATTTGTTCGCAAGTCCAGATGACCTCTCTAAGCTTGGTATGAGCGAAGAGGGAAGAGGCGTCCCGGTAAAGGTTATGAGCCCACTTGTTGCTGATCAGTCTGAAATGCGTCGCTCCATTGTTCCAGGTCTTCTGCGCTCTATTGCATACAACCTTGCTCACGGTGTCTCTAATATTGCCATGTATGAGCTGGGCCGTGTGCTCTTTGGACATAAGGATAAGAGCCAGCCAGATGAGCCTAGCTACGTCTGCGGTGTTTTGGTTGGTCGCCCAGCTGATGATGCGTGGAACGCCAAGTATCCTGCATACGATTTCTTTGATGCCAAGGGTATTGTTGAGGGTCTGCTTGAGGCACTTCGCATCCCTAAGGTTCGTTTCCGTGTAGCTGAGCCAGAGCAGTACGGTTGGCTTCAGCCTGGTCGCGCTGCCGAGATTCTTGCAGGTAGCGAGACAATCGGTTGGGTTGGAAACATCCATCCTCTGTCGCTCCAGAACTTTGACATTGAGGTACCTGTAATTGCCTTTGAGATTTCTGTTGCGTCACTTTTGCGTCTAGCCCAGAAAGACCTTCCTATTGTTGAGCCTCCAACCTACCCAAGCATCTCCATCGACCTGGCACTTGTTGTTGACGAGAGTGTTACTGCAGAGCAACTGGTTCAGCGTTTGAAGTCTGCTGGTGGCAAGCTCCTCTGCGACATCAGACTCTTTGACGTGTACCGCGATGCCCTGCGTGTTGGTGAAGGCAAGAAGTCCATGGCCTTCTCGCTTACGTATCGCGCAGATGATAGAACGCTTACTTCAGAAGAGGTCGAGAAAACCCACACTAAGCTTGTGGAGAAGGTTCTTCGTTCTACCGGCGGAGAAATTCGCGGATAAGCAGGTAATTGTAGTGCCAAGTTGGAACGTACATATTGCTCATGCTGACCGGCTCCTTGAGAAAGGAGCCGGTTGCTTGGGTGTAGATATTCACTACCCTGATGCATTTCTGCTTGGAAACGTTGCGCCTGATGTACATATTGGGTTTATGGTTCCAGACTATTCTCATAAGGTCAGATATGGTCGAAGCCATCAGTCATACCCAGGAAGTTTGCCTATTCCAAGTTATAAGCGGTATCAGCGTAATTTTATGGATGGTCTTAACCCAGCCGAATATCTGCTACAGACTGACTTCATCCAGCCAAATGTGAATTATTGCTCAGCTGAGCAGTGCGGTTTAGTAGATCAGCGCCAGCTCAGAGAGCTTATCGTGGGCATTTGGTGCCACCTTGTTTGCGACCACGTGTATAACGCTCATACACGTGCATTTTTGCGTGCTCATCATATTCCAACAGGAGAGGATGCGCGTATTCGTAAGCAAGCAGATTTTGATGTTTACGGGCGCTCGCTTGATATGAATCGTCTGCCAGAAGCATCTGATGAGCTCTTTGCAGTTGCCGCGGCTCATCCACAGTACGGGTTTACACATTCAGATGTTGAGCAAACACTTCAGGTTATACAGCGCATTGCAGAGGAGAATCGCCAGAATAGTGTGAGCTCCCCGCAGTATCAAATGCTTGATACAGAGTTTTTCTCGTCAGCCTATAAAGAGGCAGAGGAAACGCTAGTTCAAGGATTTATGCTGCAAAAAAATAACTAGTTCAGTTAAAGTTATATTCTCGCTTTTCTGAGATAGGTTTTGGAAGACGCTATGGAAAAGATGGAATCTCGCGGAACATTTACGGAGTATCTGCCTTCATACACCATTGGTGTTGATGCTTATAAGTCGGTACTGCACATTGTTAAGCGCTTTGGCAAAAATGCAGTAGTCATTGGTGGACCAACTGCAATGGAGAAGGCACGTCCAAAGCTTGAGGCTGCACTTGCGGGTTCTGAGGTTTCTATCTCTTCTTGGATTTCTTACGGCACCAACTCTACGCACGCAAATGCCAAGAGAATTGCAGCAATGCCTGAGGTTATTGCTGCTGATATGCTCTTCCTTGTTGGTGGTGGTCGTGCAATTGATGAGGGTAAAGAGATTGCAACCATCCTGGACAAGCCATACTTTACCTTCCCAACACTTGCTTCTAACTGCGCTCCTGTAACAAGAATTGCTGTTTTCTATAAAGAAGACGGTTCTGCAGATACGTACTTCATTCCTGCTGAGCTTCCTGTTCATACCTTTATTGATACGCAGATTATTGCAGAGAGCCCTGATGAGTACTTCTGGGCAGGAATTGGCGATGCCTTCTCTAAGGGCCCCGAGGTTGAACTTTCTTCCAGAGAAGTTGAGCTGCTCCACAGCCCTCTTATGGGTCGCGCTCTTGCTGCAGGCGCTTGTATTGAACCTCTGTTTGACAATGCAGAGCAGGCACTGGCAGATAAGCGTGCCGGCGTTGTCTCTGAGGCGTTTGAGAACGTTGTCCTGAACATCATCATTACCGCTGGTGTTGTGTCTAACATGACCACCAACATTGGTGCTGAGCGCGGTGCGTATTACTTCAATTCCTCAACCGCTCATGCCTTCTACAATGCCTTTACTGCTCTGGGTGAGCGTGGCGAGAAACACCTTCATGGTGAGGTTGTTTCCTTTGGTACCTGCGTTCTTTATGCCTTTGACGGCAACCTTAAGGCACTTGAGGAGCAGGTGCCGCTTAATAGAAAGCTTGGCCTTCCAACCACTTTGGCCGATCTGGACATTACTCCAGAATCAGTTGACGCTGACCTGGACATCATTGTTGAGCGAGCTCAGAAGACCAACGAGTGGGGTCGCGCTCCTTATGGATTTACAACTGATCGCTTCCGCCAGGCAATTCTTGATACCGACGCATACGGTAGGGCAGTTGCTTCTGGCGAGAAGGACCAAGAGGCAGCAGCTCTTGATGTAATTGCTGCACATGCTCCTTCAGCTGAGACGGCTGTACCACGCAAGATGTAGTCGCAAGAAGCTTAGTAAGGTTGCTTTAGAGAGATTGTTTTCGAGAGGTATCTTTTCAAAAGATATTTCACGGTTATATAAAAAGTTTATGTATCAAATGGCAGTTTATTTGGATAAGCTGCCATTTCTTTTAGTTGCAATTTTTATTCACTATTATTAACAAAAATCGTTAAAAACAAAAAATAACGCGTACGGTCGTTTTTTATCGGTGAAAGTCATATTGACTGTTTTCACCGTGTTTTACCTTGTAATGGTTTATCTTAGTAACTATCAGCTACGAGTATTTATGGATAACAAATCTATAAAATTCGTAGATTTCATAGATAAGCGCGGGGGTGAGCATGTCAGAGTTAAATGCATCTTTAGCAGTGAGTGACCAGGATGCATACTTGTTTGCGCAAGGGAAATGGTTTCAGAGCCACAAGAAATTAGGTGCACACCCTGCGGTTCAAGAAGATGGAGTTGAAGGGTATCATTTTGCGGTTTGGGCCCCCAATGCAGCCTCTGTCTCTGTTGTTGGAGACTTTAATAATTGGGATGATACCGTCAACGTTCTTTCTCGTTCAAAACACGGCGGAATCTGGGAAGGTTTTATTCCAGGAATCACCTCGGAAGTATTGTATAAATTCCTGATTGTATCCGCTTCTGGACAGAAGATTTTTAAGGCTGACCCCTATGGTACCTATGCGGAGGTCAGACCACATACGGCATCTATTACGTTTGATCCAGACGTGTACGTTTGGGAAGACGAAGCATGGATGAAAAGGCGTGCAACACTTAAGTTCCTGCATAGTCCTCTTAACATCTTTGAAGTTCATCTTGGGAGCTGGAAGCAGCATACTGGCCTGACTGCCCAAGAGGAAGATTCTGCTGATACAGAGACTGTAGAGCAGGCCGAAGAACCCAAGGACTATTTTGACACCAACGTAGATGCCTTCTACACCTATGATGACCTCTCAGAAGAGCTGGTAGCCTATGTTAAAGATATGGGCTACACCCACATTGAGCTTCTCCCTGTTATGGAACATCCTTTTGATGGATCTTGGGGTTATCAGGTAACGGGTTATTTTGCTCCCACCTCAAGGTATGGCAATCCTGCCCAGTTCAAACACTTTATTGATTGCTGCCATCAGGCTGGCATCGGTGTCATTTTAGACTGGGTCCCAGGAGGCTTCTGTAAAGATGCTCATGGTCTAGCGGAGTTTGATGGCACTAGGCTCTTTGAAGAAAAAGAGCATCCTAACTGGGGAACTCTTAAGTTTAATCTTACTCGTGGTGAGGTTAGAAGCTTCCTTGTTTCCAACCTACTCATGTGGCTGAATGAGTATCACGCTGACGGCATTCGTGTCGATGGCGTCAGTAGCATGTTGTATATGAATTTTGGTATCGACGATCCTTCTCAGAAGCGTTTTAACCATAAGGGAACTGAAGAAGATTTGGATGCAAGCGCTTTCTTGCGTCTCTGCAACGAGACAGCTCAGAAAGAACATCCTGATATTTTGATGATTGCAGAAGAGTCTACGGCATGGCCACTGGTTACCTATCCTCCCGAGGTTGGGGGACTTGGCTTTAACCTTAAGTGGGACATGGGTTGGATGAATGATACGCTGCATTATTGCCAGACGGACTTCCCTTATAGACCAGGTAATCACCGTCTATTGACCTTCTCCAGCATGTATCAGTTCAATGAGAATTTTGTGCTGCCACTCAGCCATGACGAGGTTGTGCATGGTAAGTGCAGCCTTATTCAGCGCATGCCTGGAGATTGGTGGAGACAGTTTGCTGGCATGAGGGCTTTGGCGCTTCATCAGATGACTCATCCGGGCGCTAAGCTCAACTTTATGGGCAACGAGATTGCGCAGTTTATTGAGTGGCGCTACTACGAGGGCATTGAGTATTACCTGACTGAGGAGTATCCAACTCACGCTCACCAGCAGGCATTTATTAAGGCTCTTAATCATTTCTATAAGAATCATCCAGGACTTTGGCAGTATGCCTACGACAACCGTGGATTTGATTGGATTGACGCAGACAATAATGAGCAATCAATCATCTCGTTTGTTCGTCACGGAAGAAAGCCTTCCGAGGACCTGGTTATTCTCATCAATTTTGACGTTGCAACCCATCAGAACTTCCGTTTAGGCATGCCTTCTGCAGGTGTGTGGAAAGAAGTATTCAATTCCGACGCAAAAGAATTTGGCGGTTCGGGTATTGTGAATACTAAGAAACTTTCCACCAAGCCAGTGGCATGGAATGGAAGAGATTATTCGGTAGAGCTGTCTGTTCCTCCGCTTGGTGGCATTGTTTTAGCGTTTGAGAAAGAACTTCCAAAGAGGGGGAAGCATGGCCGTAAATAACGGACAAAACATTTTTACCGATAAACAAGACTTTGAAGAGCAGTATCGCGATAAGTTCATCAAGATTCTTGGTAAATACTATGGAGAATGCACTGATCAGGAGCGCTATAACGTTCTTGCCCACCTCATTGCAGAAAAGGCGCGAGAAATTCAGTCAACCTCCTATATTCACGCTGACAAGCAGGTCTATTACTTTTCCCTTGAGTTCCTTCTAGGACCACTACTTGAGAATTACCTACTCAATCTTGGTATCACCGATGTTGTTGCAGAGAGCCTTAAAGAGATGGGCACCTCTCTTCAGGAGCTTGCTGCTCAGGAGGTAGACCCTGGCCTTGGCAATGGTGGTCTGGGTAGGCTTGCCGCGTGCTTCCTGGACTCCATGGCACACGAGGGAATGGCTGGCTTTGGTAATGGCATGAGATACCGCTACGGCCTCTTCCGCCAGGAGATTAAGGATGGACGCCAGGTAGAGCGTACCGATAACTGGTTGGCAAATGGATATCCTTGGGAAGTCAGAAAAGACGATTCCAGCGTACTGGTGCGCTTTGGTGGCACAGTTGTAAGGCATGAGGACGAGAACGGAAATTTCTGGTTCTCGGAAGAAGGCGGACAACTTGTTAAGGCTGTCCCCTATGATGTTCCAATTGTTGGTTATGGCGCAAAGACCGTAAATAAGCTGCGCCTTTGGTCAGCAGAGCCAGCTGAGGAAGACTTTGATCTTGATGCTTTTAACGCGGGTGATTACGCACGTGCTAATAAATTCCGTTCTGATGTTGAGGCAATTTCAACCATTCTGTATCCAAATGACTCTGGTGAGCACGGACGCATTCTTCGCTTGAAGCAGGAGTACCTGTTTGTTTCCGCTGGTCTTCAAACTATTCTTCGCGCTTATAAGAATAAGTACGGTGAGGATTGGGATCACTTTGCAGATCACGTCTGCATCCACACTAACGATACGCATCCAGCAATGTGCGGACCAGAGCTTATGCGTCTGCTTGTCGATGACCATGGCGTTGACTTTAACGAGGCATTTGATATCGCGAGAAACGCAATCTCTTATACCAACCACACCGTTATGCCTGAGGCTCTTGAGAAGTGGCCTATCAACACCTTCCGTGAGCTGCTTCCTCGCCTGTATATGTTTATTGATGAGGTTGATCGCCTCTATAAGGAGCAGCTGCTTGCTGACTCTAACGGCAACACCGAACTTCTCGCCTCAACAGCTGTTCTGTGGGATAACACCGTTCGTATGGCTAACCTCTCTATTCTGTTTAGCCACTCGGTCAATGGTGTCTCTGACCTGCACACAAACATTTTGAAGCAGAGTGTTTTGAAGGATTTCTACAAGCTTCGTCCAGAAATCTTTAATAACAAGACTAACGGCATCTGCCACCGTCGCTTCTTGGCACAGGCTAATACCGCTTACGCAAAGCTTATTACTGAGGCTATCGGTACCGGCTGGCTTGATGATGCCAATGAACTTCAGAAGCTTTCTGCTTTTGAGAATAATGCTGAGTTCTTGGACAAGATGGACGCTGCAAAGAGAGAAGAAAAAGAGCGTCTTGCTGCATACGTCAAGAAGACAACCGGTGTTGAGATGGATACCAATACCATCTTTGATACGCAGGTAAAACGCTTCCATGCATATAAGCGTCAGCTGCTTAATGTCTTTAAGATTTTGTATCTCTACAACCGCATGCTTGATGACCCAAGCTATAAGCCAGCTCCAACAACCTTTATTTTCTCGGGCAAGGCTGCTCAGAGCTATACCTTTGCAAAGGAAGTCATTCGACTTATTCACTCCGTTGCAGACGTGGTTAACAACGACGAGCGCATTGAGGGTCGTCTGAAGGTTGTCTTTATTCCAAACTTTGCTGTTTCAAATGCACAGCTTATCTATGCTGCATCTGATATTTCAGAGCAGATTTCGGTTGCTGGTGCAGAGGCTTCTGGTACCTCAAACATGAAGCTTATGATGAATGCGGCTCTGACCCTTGGAACATATGACGGCTCAAATATTGAGATCTCTGAGCTTGCAGGACCAGAGAACATCAAGATTTTTGGTCTTCGTGCAGACGAGGTCCAAGAGGTATATGCTTCCGGCACCTACTTTGCACAAAACCTGCTTAACCAGAACCCAACATTGGCTCGCATTGTAAATATGCTGACCGATGGCTCGTTGAGCCGACTCTCTGGCAGCTTTGAGTCAATTCATGACTATCTGCTGATCAACAATGATCCTGACCTGGTGCTTATTGACTTTGACGCCTACGTGAAGGCATGGGAAGAACTTACTCAGTCCTATGCAGATCGTCGTAGCTGGAATGCTCGCGCACTTCACAATACTGCAAACTCTGGTTTCTTCTCGGCTGATAGAACTATCAGGGAGTACATGGAAGATATTTGGCACGTGTAAGGATCTGCGTTTAGGTTCAATCGTCGTAGGGCGTTGAGAATATAAACCTCTGTTGGGGAGAGAGGAGATTTGGATATGAGCAAAAGGGAATGTCTTGCAATGCTACTTGCAGGAGGGCAGGGAAGCCGCTTAGGTGCTTTGACCTCAAAAGTAGCTAAACCTGCTGTCTCGTTTGGTGGCAAGTTCCGCATTATTGACTTTGCATTATCCAACTGCGCAAATTCAGGAATTTCTACGGTAGGTGTTTTGACACAGTACCGTCCGTATTTGCTTCACTCTTACGTGGGATCAGGTAGTGCTTGGGACCTTGATGAGCGCGGTGGTGGAATTTCTATTCTTCCTCCATTTGCTACTCAGTCTGGTGGCGCATGGTATGCAGGTACTGCAGATGCTGTCACTCAGAATATTGGATACATTGAGCAGAATAACCCTGATTACGTACTAATTCTCTCTGGCGATCAGCTTTACCGTATGGACTACGGCGAGATGCTCGCCTGCCATAAGAAGAACAACGCAGACCTCACCATTGCTGTTATGCCTGTTCCTTGGGAAGAGGCCTCTCGCTTCGGCATCATGTCCATTGATGATGAGGATAGGATCACTAAGTTTTCCGAGAAACCCAAAGAGCCAGAGTCTAACCTGGCGTCCATGGGAATCTATATCTTTAGCACAGACCTGCTTCTTGAGACCTTGCGCGAGGATGCAAAGAACCCTGAATCTTCTCACGACTTTGGTGGCGATATCATTCCAGCGCTGCTTGATGATGGCAAGCGTCTTTTTGCCTACCGCTTTGAGGGCTTCTGGCGCGATGTAGGTACCATTGCAAGCTATCACGAGACCAGCATGGATTTGCTGGGCTCTGAGCCTAAGTTTGATATCTTCTCGGATAAGTTCCCTATTTTGTCTAATGCTTCCACCCGTCCACCAGCGTATATTGGCGCTTTCGGTGAGGTAGATGACTGTCTGGTAAGCAATGGTTGCCAGGTCTTTGGTTATTCTCGCCATTCAATTTTGTCTACCGACGCCGTTATTGGCGAGGGAGCTCGCGTTATTGACTCCGTGCTTCTTCCTGGAGCAGAAGTTAAGCCTGGTGCGGTGGTAATTCGTGCAATTCTTGGTGAGAACGCTGTGGTCGAGAAGAACGTCCACGTTGGTAGTTCCGACCTTAATAAAGAGATTGCTGTTGTTGGAAATGATGTAGTGGTTGAAAGAGGTGAGCACTAATGAAAAGGGTAATTGGACTTATTACCTGCAATTATGCTTCTACTAATATGGAAATCGCCAACGATGTACGCCCAATTGCATCTATGCCTTTCTTGGGAAGATATCGCCTGGTAGATTTTCCTCTTTCAAATATGGTTAATTCGGACATTAGTACCGTTGGCGTAATCATGCCCTTTAACTATCGCTCACTTATTGATCACCTTGGCTCTGGTAAAGATTGGAACTTGGACCGCAAGAGCGGAGGTTTGTTTATCCTGCCAGGATCTGCTTTTGGTACCTCTCACACAGGCGCTCGTTTCCTGCTCAGAGATCTGATTTCCAACAGGCCTTATCTTGAGAGAACTGACGCAGAGTATGTTCTGCTGTCCACTTCAAACTTTGTTTTTAACTCTGATCTTACCGAGCTGCTTGATCAGCATCTGGAGTCTGACGCGGACATTACTATGATGACCTACACCACTCGTTATAACGATAGAGACGTTGTTGGTGTTGAGCTTGACGGTGACCGTGTAGTTAAAACGCACAATGGTGTCCAGCGTGGAGACGAGGCTTCTCTTGACTGCTTTATTATCAAGCGTGACCTGCTTATTGATATGCTTGATTGGTATAGAGCTACTGATTATCTTGACCTCTTTGAGGCGCTTCATGCTGACTACAACCGTGTTAAGGTCCGTACCTTCCACTTTGAGGGCCATGTAGCATCTATCTTCTCAAAGAACTCTTATTATCAGGCTAACATGGAGCTTTTGAACCCCATGCCAGCAAATGAGCTCTTTACCCCAGAGCGTTCCATTAAGACAAAGGCTCACGATACCGCTCCTGCAAAATTTGAGATTGGCTCTAAAGTTAGCAACTCAACCATTTCTGCAGGTTGTCGTATCCGTGGATCTGTTACCGGTTCCATCCTTGGTCGTAACGTCATCATTGAGCGCGGCGCAGTAGTACGCGATTCTATTGTGATGGAAGGTTGCATTGTTAAGGAAGGTTCTGTAGTCGAGCACGCTATTGTAGACCGTTCTAACATTATTCCTGCAGGTACTGAACTTCGTGGTACCAGAGAAGAAATTCTTCTTCAGCGTAAAAACAATAAGAGGGTGGCGTAATAATGTCCCAAGTCTCCAAACGTCGCAAACTTCGCGTCGTCTATGCAACTTCTGAGGTAGCACCTTTTTCTAAGACGGGCGGCCTTGGAGATGTCTCGGGTTCATTGCCACAAGCACTTAAAAAAGTAGGAGCTAGAGTGGCGGTTATTTCGCCACTCTACAGCTCCATTAAGCCCGAGTGGAAACAAAAGATGAAGAAGGTCTACGAGCTTCAGGTGCCTCTTTCGTGGCGCTTTGAATATTGTGGGCTTTGGCATCTGATTCATGAAGGCGTTGATTTTTACTTTGTAGATAACGAGTCTTACTTTGCTCGTGATGGCCTTTATGGCTACTTTGATGATGGAGAGCGCTATGCGTTCTTCTCCAAGGCTCTGTGTGAGCTGATTGCACACGTCCCAGAGCTCTCCTGCGACGTTCTGCACTGCAATGACTGGCAAACTGCATTAGCACCCGTATTTTTACGTGAGCACTATCAGGGCGTCCCTGAGGTCCAAAACGTTAAGACGGTTTTCTCCATTCATAACGTTAAGTTCCAGGGACAGTTTACTGACAAGATGCTCAGTGACGTACTGGGTCTTGCTGACATTCCTGCTGCGGTTGACCAGTTAAGGTGTGATGCAAGCTCTATCAACTTTATGAAGGGCGCACTTTGCTACTCCGATTATCTGCTCACTGTTAGCCCAACGTATGCCCGTGAGCTGCAGACAGAGCACTTCGGAGAGGGAATGGATGATATCTTCCGTCGTCGTCAAAGTGTTCTGTGTGGTATTTTGAACGGCATTGACCTTGGTACGTGGTCACCTGCAAGCGATCCTTACATTCCACAGAACTTCTCGGCACGTCATATGGAGGGTAAAGCTGAGTGTAAGCGTCAATTGCAAGAAGAGCTGGGCCTTGAGGTAAATCCAGATGTACCTCTTGCGGTAATGGTTACGCGCCTGACTAACCAGAAAGGCTTGGGCCTGATTCGCTATGCGATGGACCGTCTTATTTGTGCAGGTATTGAGGTTGCTGTTCTAGGAACTGGTGACGCTGAACAAGAAGATGCTATGCGCTTCTTTGATGAGCACTATGGCAATCGTATGGCTGCACGTATTGAATTTGATATTGCGCTTTCTCACCGTATGTACGCAGGTGCGGATATGTTCTTGATGCCATCAGAGTTTGAGCCTTGCGGCCTTTCTCAGATGATTTCTATGCGTTATGGCACGCTTCCTGTAGTTCGCGAGACGGGCGGCCTGGCAGATTCTGTAAAACCGTACAACCAGTTTACGGGAGAAGGAACCGGCTTTAGTTTTGCCAATCAAAACGCAGATGAAATGGCAGATATTATTCTGTACGCCGCCGATGTTTATAGAAACGATAAACAAGCGTGGGCAAATCTTGTAAAACAGGCGATGGCAGAGGACTTTAGTTGGCATAATGCTGCAAATGAATATCTTGACGTGTATCATTTACTACACCCTGAGATTATTAGGTATGTACGTCGTCGAGATTGGTAAGAATGCAGGCTTTTCACAACACCTCAAACATTGTTTGTAGAGATCCAAAAGGCGCGGTAGAACTAGGTACTTCAGCAACAATCAGAATATTTGCTTGGGACGATGATGTTCAATCAGTAACGCTTCGTCTCTGGCAAGAGTATGGCCCTGAATCGTCTTCAGAGGCCCAAGTTCTGTCTGGCGAGAAACGCGTGGTGATGCAAAAGAGTGATTTTGCTGGCGCGCTTCCGACTGGCGTACCTGACTATGCGCAGTGCTTTGAGGCAATTGTTAAACCAGCTGCTACTGGCCTTATTTGGTATCGTTTTGAGCTTCAGGCTTCTGACGGAGCAGTTTGGTCATATGGTGCTCAAGAAAATAGATGCACCGGTGTTGGTAGCTTTGCCTATGGCGAGCCACCATCATTTCAGATTACTTGCTATAAGTCTCGTGGCAGCTTTGCAGGTGTAGAAGACCCTAGCTGGTACAAGGGTGGAGTTGTCTACCAGATTTTCCCTGACAGGTTTGCACGAGATGCAAACTGGCACGAACGTACCAAGCAGGCGCTTGCTGTTCCAAGAAATGGGGTTTCTCGCCAGCTGGTTGAAGATTGGGAGAAGACTCCTGAGTATCAGCGAGATGCTAACGGCCGCGTGACTGAGTGGGATTTCTACGGCGGTTCCTTGGCTGGCATTGAAGAGAAGCTTCCTTATTTGGAAAACCTTGGAATAACTGCGCTTTATTTGAATCCTATCTATGCTGCTTCTAGTAATCATCGCTACGATATTGCGGATTATTTGGAAGTTGATCCCGTGTTGGGCACCGTAGAGGATTTTGAGCGCTTCTGCGTTAAAGCGGCTGAGCACGGTATTTCCATTATTTTGGATGGCGTTTTTAATCACTGTGGTGCTGATTCAAAATACTTTAATAAATTCTCTAACTACTCTGAACCAGGAGCAGTTCAGCAGGCTGGCTCAGCCTATGATGAGTGGTTTACGTTCCGTGAGGATGGAACGTATGAGAGCTGGTGGGGTGTAGACGCGCTTCCAACTATTGTCTCCGATAATCCCGATTATCAGGAGTTTATTTGTGGTAAGGATGGCGTTATTAGAACGTGGCTGCGTCGTGGTGCCCGCGGTTGGCGCTTAGACGTTGCAGATGAAATCTCCGATTCGTTTATACAGAAGATTCGTGCGGCTGCACTTGCAGAGCGTAGCGACGCAGTTATTATCGGAGAGGTCTGGGAGGACGCAAGCAATAAGCGTGCGTACGGAAAACTCAGGCATTATCTGGAAGGTTCTGAGCTCGACGGGCCTATGAATTATCCTCTGCGCAAGTCTATACTTTCATTTTTGATGAATGAGGTTGGTGCTGAATCAACAGCTTCAGCTCTTGAGGAGCTGTGGGAAAACTATCCTCACGAGGCGTTTTATTCTTGTCTCAATGTGTTTGGAACACATGATAAAGAGCGCTTAATTAACGTGGTTGCAGGAGCTCCTACTCCAGATTCTCTTTCTGCTCATGAGCAGGTAACGTACAGACTTTCTGCTGATCAGCGCGGTCTTTCTAAGGCTCGTATGTGGCAGACGGCTGTGCTGCAGATGACGCTTCCGGGTGTTCCGTCTATCTATTACGGCGATGAGATGGGCGTTGAGGGGTTTGTTGACCCAACAAATCGCGCAACTATGCCATGGCCTGGAAGCAGTCCTCGTGCGGACTTGGATTACCTGCATATGTATCGCAATGCCATCGCACTCAGAAAAACGCTGCCACTACTGGTAGACGGATCGTTTGAACCGTTTGTTCCTGAGGACGGTTCAGATGATGTTTTAGCTTTCTGGCGTAGGCCTGTTCAAAAAGATGTCCAGCAAGAGGAACAGAGCAAGGCTGTACCTGGCATTTGTGTGTTGGTGAATAAGAGCCGCTCAGATGCCAAGACTGTATATGTTTCTGTACCTCAAAACATGCAGGTTATTGACGTTATTAGTGGACAAGCGGTGCCTGTCAAAGATGGCAAGGCAGAGGTCTTTTTGTGGCAGCTTGGATGCACGGTCTTAAACGTGCAGCCAGCTCATAGACTACAAAAGCCTCTTGAGCCAGGTATGGGAGTGCTTGCTCACATTACTTCTCTGCCTTCTAATGAGGACTCCGCAATTACGCCAGGACAGAAGCTTGGTGTTATTGGTCGCGAGACTTCCGAGTTCATCGATTTTCTCGCCAAATCTGGCCAGAAGTATTGGCAGATTTTACCTGTCAGCCCAACCGATGAATACGGATCCCCTTACGCGGGAATTTCCGCCTTTGCAGGAAACATCAA
>CAUUFE010000016.1:0-17658 GCA_963544415.1 uncultured Atopobium sp. | reverse complement strand
GCCGGAGTTCCAGTTGCCGGAGTTACGGTCGCCGGAGTTACAGAGACTATTTATTTCATCGGCAGTTAATTCACGCAGAATTTTAAGCTTGCGACCGACACTCTTATTTCCTTGCGTCTGTACTGCGCCGGTGACGTTTACTTCGCAAATTCGACAAGGCTTGCTGTAATAATCGTAGACGTCAACGCACTTCTTGCAGAAATGATAGCCGTTCTCGCATATCTTAACTTCGCCCTCGACAGTGTAGGTTTTACCGACCTCGTACACAGTGTTATCGCCGTGCTTGGTTGTCATGTCTGACAAGAACGCTTTATAGCCTTTCATTACTCACCATCTCCAAGAAGTCCGTAGATACGCTGTGGCAGCTGTCCTTGATAAGCGTCTGCTACCTTGTCAGCGTCAACTCGAAGCGTGGTACCAAGCCAGGACTCAGCAACTTCACGCTTAACCATCTCGCAACCACCGGGAAGCTCACCGTCTTGAGTTGCACACTCCAGCACCTTGTCCGGGTAGAGCGTGACTAAGCGGGTGAGCGTGTCAATGCCAGAATCACTTGTCATGATCCAGTCAACGAACTCAGCGACACTCTTAACCTGTGGTACAACCTCAACCTTTGGCTTTGAGAGCCTTGCCGATACTGTGCCAACCTTCTTGCCGTTCACTTTAAGGTCAAGCTTGGAAACTCCCATTTGTACGTAAAGGTTCTTAAGCTCGTCATCAAGCTGTGTGCGCAGGTTGTCTGCTGCGTGTGCGTCAAGGTGCTCCTTGACCTTCTTTTGGAGAGCCGTTAAGAATGCGACTCGCTCAACTAGCAACTCACGTTCTTCTTTGTTCATTTCAAATCCTTTCTTAGCTGACCGAGTCAGCAAGCCATCTATCCATTTCATCGCAGGTAATCATGTAGCCACGCTCTTGACCTGCTGGCTTAATAAACTTGAGTGCTCCTGCCTTGTGCTCTGCTCTAAGCATTGAGCCTGGGATACCAGAGTATTTAGAGGTTTGAGCAATCGTGTAAGCCAGTTGTGGTGGAAGTCCTGCAAGTACAGCTGCATTGAGTGAGCGAGAACCGTTGACGGTTCCCGTCTTCTCTGCGAGTTCACGTTGCGCTTCAGCGGATGCAATCATGAACTTCTCAAAGAGCTTTGCGAGCACGCTCACGTCTGCGGTAATTTCTTTCTGCTTCGTTGATGTCATCAATCCACCTCCAGACAGGAATAGTGATTGCTATATAGGGGAGAAGTCCTGGAATGCCACAGACTGAAAACGTGGCATAAATAAGAGCAAATAAGATGCCTGTCATAACGGAGCAGGTGTAAGCTCCAACGGCAATCTTCTTAAACTGAAGCGGTATACTCTTCATATGTTCACCTCCGCGGAGAACAGAGCCCTTGCATTGGTCGGACAATGTGAGGGCAAACTTTTTTTTAGATTTGGTTAATAAATAAGTCCCGCAAAAGCGAGAGCACACACTGAAAAAGTAAGTGCAAGAATGCATATCAACAGTGAATTTGCAAAAATGCTGTAAACTGAGCACGCAAGAGACAGAATGGAAACTAGGCAAGAAAGCATACGGATTGGATGTTTTCTAATGGATGATTTAAGCCCTCTACAAAAAGTAGTTAATGAAACTGTTAAGCCTTCTAACTTTTCCAAAATTCATACTCCTTTCGAGGATATGACAGACGTCAGCGAGTTGCTGCAACAAACCAGGGAAATACAGGACTGGAGTATTGCTAAAGCTGCTGATCTAATTGACCCAACACCACTTGATGAGCAATTGCGTATTAACGAGTTGCTGGTTGTCTTAAGAGAACAAGCTCGTGTTTTGAATGCTCAAAATGAAGCATTTAGGGGATATGTAGAAGACGCAAGAAAAGAGACGTGGTTCTCACGTATTGTTTCAGTCGTCTCTGTCGTTATTGCTCTAGCATCTTTGCTTGTAGTTGTTTTTACACTTGTGCCTAAATAATTACTCGCATAGAAACAAAGCGTCTATGCACGCTCTTCACGCTTAGCGTGGCGGACTGTTAGGTCCTACATGGTTATCACTACGACCATGCAACGTTACTGGCTACCATTAGCCATTCACTTTATTGCGACAGGTACTCACCAACTCAAGAAGCTGAGCAAGTGTTGTTGCTTTCCCTGTAACGATTTACGTCTATACGGTTTGCAAGGTACATGGTGCGTGGGGAAGTACTTAATTACTGGTTAGTTCGTTCTTGGGTAAGTCCAAAGAGATAATCAACCGTGCAGCCAAAGAGGGCTGCTAATTGGCGAGCTTTTGAAGAAGGAATATCGTTGTTTCCTCGCTCCCAATTACCTAATGTACGTGGGTTAATTCCAAGAATTTCAGACAACTGAGTCTGTGACATTCCCATGCGTACTCGCTCTGATGCAAGGTTGTTCATGTTCACCTCCTTAGTACTCGCTAACTGGTTACTGGAATAATAATAACCAAAAAGTGAGTATTTTCAACTATTGAGGTAAAAAAGTATCCGAATTGTGGTTATAATATGGAGAGAGCAGCTAGAAAGGGTGGTTACTTATGGCTCGTGAAGAAAGCTACACAGCAACCTTCTTAGGAAATGCAAGACGTAAGGCTGGCTTAACGCAAAAAGAAGCTTCAATGAAGGTTGGTATTCCACTAGGAACAATCAGACGCTGGGAACAAGGTCAGAATGACCCTGACATGGCTTCTCTTATTCAGCTTGCTGAACTTTACGGTGTCTCCCTGGATGAGATTCTTGGAATGGACAGCTTTAGGAAAAATGGTTTTAAGTATGCTAGTAGGGCAGAGATGGCATCCGTTCCACTTCTAGGCTCAATCGCTGCTGGCACTCCAATTGAGATGATTAACATTGATGAGACATATGACATTCCAGCTGATATTCATGACAAATACCCGCAAGCTTTTCTCTTAAAGGTTGTAGGCGATTCAATGAACCGTGTACTGCCTAATGGTTGTTATGCGCTCATTAATCCTTGTCAAGAAGCATCTAAGCCTATGAAAGCGTATGCAGTGTGCGTGAATGGTTTTGATGCAACTATTAAGCGAGTGAGACCGCTATCAAATGGTTACGAGCTCATTCCAGACAGCATAGATCCTACTTACAGACCTCAAATATTTGACTTCAATGAGATTGACACGCAGCCCGTCTCAATCATTGGTGAGGTTGTGTGGTATTTAGTACCTTTTGGATTTGAAATTTAACCGTATTTATCTGCTGTAACAATTATTGTCCACCGTGCATGAGATAATAAATGCGGGGTGATAAACATGTTTAGGAGAATCATGGAAGGCGAAGCGATTTCCTTCAAATTTGAGGGACAGGTCGAGGAAGTCGACATAAATACATTCACGCACGTCATGATGAATTATGCAAAAGTAGTTGAAGCTGCTGCAAAAGAGATAGACGAAAACTCTCCAATGCGCATAAATGTTAGAGCTGTAAAGCCAGGCTGCTTGGATGTTGTTTTGGGTGTTGTCCAAAATTCTATTGGTGGTTTATTTGCAGATCCTGTAACTTCTCTTAATACCGTTGCTGCTGTTATCACGATTGCTGGAGGTCTTTACAGCTTTAAGAAATATTTAAGCAAGAATGGCAAAGTTGCTAAGGTAGAGTCAACAAACAATGCTCAACAATTAGAAATTACTACCGATAATGGGTCAACTACTATTATTGATAATCATGTTTACAACATCTATGTCAATAATCCTGAAGTAGATAGGGCTATTAATGCTTCCTTTGACACTCTTGAAAATGATGAAAGAATTGAATCTCTTTTAATATCAAAAGTCAGTTCAGGAGAAAAGCTATTTACCGCCACTCGAGATGAATTTGCTGAGATTGCTAACTCTCCATCATTTGAAGGGAATAATACTCGACACGTGGTTACTAATGAGCGTCTAATTGTTATTAAGCCTGTCCTTGAAAAAACATCAAGAAAGAAATGGGAATTTCTTTGGAATAATATTTCTATCAAAGCAGCAATTCTTGACAGTTCATTTATTGACAACGTCCTTGCTAATCAGGCTTTTGGCATTGGCACGGTAATGGACGTTGAACTTGATACTACTCAAGAATTTTCAGAAGATTTACAAGCATATACAAATAAAAAATATGAAATCAAAACAGTAATAAATGTAGCAAAGAAGCCGGAAAATCAACGACTCTTTAACTAAAAGAAAAGCCCTCTGCGTCCGCCAAGACAAATCAGAGGGCAACCACTCCACAACAAAGAGAGGTGTATATAGTATGCCACGTAAACGTTCTTCGTGGGGTTCTAATCAGTCAATGGGTCCTGGGAAGCGCAGAATCCGCTACATGGCTGACACGGGAGACGGCAGAGGGTTCACACGACACTCTGAGACCGTCTATGGAACACGCAAGCAAGCTGATGAAGTATTAGCGCAAAGACGTATAGAACACAGCCAAGATAAGCCTGTGCCAACGCTCAGACAGGCTTTTGAAGCGTGGTACCTTCCAGAATTGCAAGAACAACTGAAGACAGGTGAACTCTCTCAGAACACATACAAGAACTATGTCAGTAGATGGACAAGGCACATAGATCCTGTTTGGGGAAGTTTGCCAATCACGGCAATTAAACCTCTTGGAATCCAGGAATGGTTGCTCACTATGACACAGGGAATCGCTGAGACATCGCTTATGTTGCTGCGTAAAATCCTCGATAAGTGCGTCATGCTTGAGCTGCTGCCAGCAAACCCCGCAAGCGTTACGTATAGGATGCCAAAGCAGTCAAACAAGCTTGATACGACTGTTTACTCGCTTAGTGAACTTTGCGAGGTTTTAGAAGCTCTGCGTGGCTCTGTTGCTTATATCCCAGCTATTCTCTGTGGTATTGGTTCATGCCGTGTTGGTGAGTCGCTGGGCGTAAAAACAGAGAACATTATGTCCTATGAATATGATGGCATGACGCTTGCCATTATTGACATTGATACACAAGTAGATAATAACGGAGAAGTACTAAACAAGCTAAAGACGTCACAAAGCAAAAGACCTATAGTCATTCCAGAGCCATGGTCAAAAGATATTCTCTCCATTGATACAGACTGGCTTACGGATAAAGGCTATGGAAAGCCAGTAAGTCAGCAGGTAGTGCGTTATGTATGGAATAGGCTTCTCAAAGAAAAGAATCTTAAATACATTCCATTTAGAAATCTGCGTAATTCTTGGCGCACTATCATGCGTTGGGAGTTGGGTATAGATTCTGACTATGTAGAGAAGATGATGGGTCACGCTGGAAAGGGCGTTGGTGAAATACACTATGATCGTCCGCAATGGAGACAGTTTGCGGATGTTGTAGGAGAAGCATGGGTTAGATACATGGCAAAGAATAATTAATAGTTAGGACATTTTAGGACACGGACAGACATTATATAGTATTTTACCTGGTCTTTTATTCTATCCCCAATACAGGTATAAAATACTTTACATTCAGTTTGAAAGGTTTGTAATGGAAGCTCGTTTGGCTCCTCATAACTTTATTGGTGTATTTGACTCGGGCGTTGGTGGCATGAGCGTGCTTAAACACCTTGTTGCCCAAATGCCTCACGAGGAGTTTCATTATTTTGGCGATTCTGCTTTTGCGCCTTATGGCACTAAGCCTAAGGAGCAGATTGCTCAGCGCTCTGGCGCTATTGCTAAAAAGTTTATTGACGAGGGTGCCAAAGCGCTGGTCATTGCCTGTAATACCGCAACGGCTGCGGCTGCAGATGAGCTGAGAGCAGCTTATCCTCATCTGTCTATTGTGGGCGTTGAGCCAGCTCTTAAGCCTGCGGTAACTGCATATCCTCATGGAACGGTGGTTGTTTTGGCCACAAAGGCAACTCTTTCTTTGCAAAAGTATCACAACCTTGAGTCGCGCTTGCATCCTTCTGCAAAAGTTATCTCTATTCCAGGAGAGGGCCTGGTAGAACTCATTGAATCTGGTCAGGCTGATTCAGAACAGATGCATAAACGACTGACTGAGCTTTTAGGTGATTACGCAGGTCAGGTAGATGCTGTGGTTCTTGGTTGTACGCATTATCCCTTTATCAAGAGGCAAATTAGCTCTGTTTTAGGTAATGTTGAATTCTTTGATGGTGGCGCTGGAGCCGCTCACCAGCTTAAACGTTTATTAGAGAAGGAAAACTTGCTTGTTTCTGCAGATACCTCTGTGAATAAAAACAGTGGCAGTCCAGAGTCTGACATTGTTTTCTCATCAAGCATTGATACTCCCGAGGAATTGTCGTTCTATCAGGAGTTCTTCTCGCAAGAGATGTAAGTATATCCAGGTAAGCCCATTATTTTAACTTAGGTTCAAGCCACTTTTCGAGTACTACAGCGTTGTTGTACTGAGTGTCTTTGTCCGAGAAAAGCAGTGTCACGGTAGATTGATCAAGCTTTTTAAGTTGCTCAACAAAGATTTGCGCATCAGGATTGCTCTCAAGCTCAGCTGTATACAAAAACACAAACGGTGGGTTAGTCGTGGTTATAGGAATCAACCCGAGCATTGCGGGCAAGAAAGACAAAGCCGGACGTAGTAAGTCCGATAAAACGCTCACCAAAACCTCGAAGGTAATGCATGAGCTCGGCTTTGGTCGCCTCGTGATGGTCAATTTGTTCGAATCGCAGACGAGTCATACCGAGAACATAAATTTCTCGACCCAAATCAATTTGGGCAAGCACCGAGAGCTCTTCGATGAAGCGGACGAGATCTTCGTTGCCTGGGGGCGCAAGGGATGGCTTGCGCCTGCGATTGGCGAAGCACGGAAGGTGCTAGCGGAATACGAGGATAAGCTCTGGTGCATCGAGCACAACGGGCGAAAGCCTTTCCATCCACGTGCCTGGGCATACAACGATGAGTGGGAAATAGTCCCTTTCAGTTTTGGAGCAGTGTCATTCTGACTGGTAATCAAACAAACACTGCAGATGAGAATAGCGACATTGTACGACCAGATATTTTATTTTCATCAAGCATAGATACTCCTGAAGAATTGGAGTTCTACCAGGAGTTCTTCTCGCAAGATATGTAAGCGTGGCTGGGTAAGCGTATTACTTAAGCTTAGTCTCAAGCCACTTTTTGAGCACTACTGCGTTGTTGTACGTAGTGTCTTTGTCCGAGAAAAGCAGTGTTACGGTAGATTGATCAAGCTTTTTAAGCTGTTCAACAAAGGCATCTGCGTCAGGATTGCTGTCAAGTTCAGCTGTATAGGTAGACACAAAGCTATCAAAGCGCTCTGGATCGTGGTTGAATGCTTTTCTGCACTCAGTAGTAGGAGCAATGGTTTTAGCCCATTCATCAGCGTGTAGGTTCTCTTTTTTGATACCACGAGGCCACAGTCTATCTACCAGCACGCGATACCCATCGTCAGCTTCTGGTGTGTCGTAAGTTCTCTTAAGTTTGATATTCATTTTTGCTCCCTTCAGCTCATGTACGTTATACCGCAAAATATCTATTCGGTTACAAACTACTTAATAGGACTAGGTATTCATATCCGCATGTTTATGATGAAGTTCATTCTTTAAAACCCACGGAGAAAGGAAAGCCATGGCAAACTCAGTGGAGAAGAAAGACATTGATTGGACAGCGCTTGGCTTCGCATATACGCAGTGTGACTACAGCTACGTTGCCCACTACAAAGACGGTGCTTGGGATGAGGGTGGCCTTACCACCGATCACAGCATTACACTGTCTGAATGCGCAAACATCTTCCATTATTGCCAGGAAGTTTTTGAGGGTTTAAAAGCTTACACCACAGTCTCTGGCGATATTGTCTGCTTCCGTCCAAACCTTAACGCTCAGCGTATGGTTGACTCTGCATCTCGTCTTGTTATGCCACCATTTCCTGAGGATAGATTTGTTGCTGCTGTTAAAGAGGTTGTTTCTGCAAACGCAGCATGGGTTCCGCCATTTGGCACGGGCGCTACGCTGTATGTTCGTCCCTTTATGATTGGTACCGGAAATACTGTTGGTGTTAAGCCATCTCCTACCTATGAGTTCCGTATTATGGTCACTCCAGTTGGAGCTTATTACTCTAACGGCGTTGCTCCTGTTGCACTGACCGTTTCTCCTTATGACCGTGCTGCTCCTCACGGAACCGGTAACATCAAGGCTGGCCTTAACTACGCCATGTCTCTGTACCCAACCACCTGGGCACATGAGCAGGGCTTTGCAGACAGTATGTATCTTGACTCTGGCTCTCGTACCTATGTTGAGGAGTCCAGTGGCGCAAACTTCCTCTTTGTTGATAAAGAGGGAACCCTGGTAATTCCACAGTCTTACACTGATTCCATTTTGCCTTCTATTACCCGTCGCTCTCTGGCAACGGTTGCTAAAGACCTGCTGGGTATGAAGGTTGTTGAGCGTCCTGTCCGCTTTGACGAGCTTGACCAATTTGTTGAGTGTGGTATGTGCGGTACTGCTGCTGTTATTTCTCCTGTTGGCAAAGTTGTTGACGGCCAGAAAGAGATTGTCTTTGGCGCTGGTATGGAGGCTGTTGGACCAGTTATGTCTAAGCTCCGCAACACGCTGACCAGCATTCAGTCTGGCGAGATTGAGGCTCCAGAGGCAGACTGGATTTGCAAGATTTGCTAAGGCTTGCGTTTTCAACAACGCTTTGCTTTTAACAAAAAGGCGAGAAGACCAATCGATCTTCTCGCCATATTTTTATCTGCAAAAGCAGGATACGTGCGACGGCTATGCCTTGACGCTTATGCCTTGTGGGAAGAGCCCAGGTTATCCATGTGGCTTGCGACAATCTGAGTGATTGCTTCCATACCAGGAACGGAAGGCTTCTTTGGATCAAAGTTGCCAGGGTTTTCTGACATGTACTTCATAAAGGCTGCGGTAAAGACCTGGCGGAGCTCGGTTGCGTAGTTAACCTTGCAAATACCGTTCTGAATTGCCTCTGCTACCTGGTCATCTGGAACACCAGAAGTACCGTGAAGAACCAGAGGAATATCAAGACGCTGGCGGATAGCCTTGAGGACACCCTGCTCAATGTGAGGTGTACCGTGGTAAACGCCGTGAGCGGTACCAACGCCAACTGCGAGAGAAGTGCAGTTAGTGCGAGCGACAAACTCCTCAGCCTGGTCTGGATCAGTGTAGGGGTTCTCGCCCTCAACAGCTGGGCCATCGTCCTCTTTGCCGCCAACTTTGCCAAGCTCAGCCTCAACAGGAAGGTTGATAGGGCTAGCAAACTTGGTTACGGATGCGGTAAGTGCAATGTTGTCCTCAAATGGAACGTGAGAGCCGTCAATCATGACGGAGGTGTAACCGGCACGAGCTGCCTGGATGCAGCGGTCAAAGCCGTCACCGTGATCTAGGTGAAGAGCAACAGGAACAGTTGCCTCTTCAGCAGCACAACGAACCATGGCAGCAAAGTAATCAAGGCTTGCGTACTTGATGGTGCCAGGAGTGGTCTGAAGAATAACAGGGGAGCGGCGCTCTTCGGCTGCCTTAACAACAGCCATTACAAACTCAAGGTTCTCAACGTTAAAGGCGCCAACAGCGTAATGGCCAGCCTGTGCGTCAAGAAGCATCTGCTTAGTAGTAACGAACATCTATTGCTCCTTTCGCCCCAAAGGGCTCTTTGATTGACTGAAAAAATTGTAACGTTTCTCTTACTCTGTTACGTAAGTTTTCTAGAAATAGTTTTGTCTTTGTAACCTTTGGCGAGAAACCCGTCTTGCTGCATATTATTCAGCAATCTTTTTGATTGTGACCTGCTTCTGAATCTTAGTTGCAACATCTAGATCAAAGCGACCGGTACCTGCAGATAAACAACTTGCGGTAGCACATGAAAGCGCAAAGGTAAGACACTCTGAAGTTGGTTTTTGCTGAGCAAGTGCAACAGCAAATGAGCCAACAAGGGTATCTCCTGCACCAACAGGATTGATAGCTTCAATTTTTGGAGGATTTGCTCTAAAGGTTCCTTCATCAGAAACCATGAGCGCACCTTTTGCACCAAGCGAGACAACTACAATTTTAATGCTGCGTTTGTGCAGCTCCTGAGCTGCCTTTATGACCTCGTCTTCTGTAGTTACTTCTCTTCCTAGAAGTTGACCGATTTCATCGGTGTTTGGTTTGATCATGGTAGGAAGGGCATCAATACAGGAGGTGAGCAGTGCACCGGATGCGTCTACAATGCAAGGCACGCCCGCAGCCATGGTCTCTTCAATAAGTTCTTTGTAATTTTCGGCAGAAATGCCCTTGGGAACACTGCCATTAAAGGTAACAACTTCGGCTTCGTTGGTAAGCTGCACAAGTTTTGCCTTGAAAGCAAGGAATTCTTCAGGAAGTACAGGCTGTCCAGGCTCTAAGAATTCAGTTGATTGCCCGCTTGGCTCCAGGATATTAATGCATGAGCGGGTTTCTTGCTCAGTATAAATAAAATCGCTGGTAATACCATCTTTATGAGCCAGCTCAACAAGGTATCTTCCGTTATTACCGCCTACAAATCCTGTGGCACAAACGGGGTAGTTAAGGGTGGTAATGGCTCGTGAGGCGTTAAGACCCTTGCCGCCCGCGCTGTTATCTACTACCGAGACTCTGTGTACCGTTCCATCTACAACAGGAGAGTCCAGGTAGTACGCCTTATCAATGGATGCATTGAGTGTTACGGTAACAATCACGCATATCACCTCGTCTAAAAGACAGTGCACACAAAGTGCTCAGAGGAAAGCAGGGGCGAGAAACACTATGGAACAGCGCCACTGCAAATGAAATTGAGTTGAATCAATTTAACCAAAGCGCCATCAAGAAACTATTCTTTAGATGTTCTAAAAAAAGATACCAGTACATAATTTCTTAATACCAATTTTATTTTCTCATCATATTTGAGCAGGATTTTAGGGTTGTTTACTACATTTATTACGTATAAAGGTGCGTTATAAGAACTTCTCATTTTTCAAGGATAGCTCTAAATTTTTTAGTGCATCGTCACAATTTATCCATATATCTACCTGCGAAAATAACAACGTGTGTACCGTTTACGGTAAAAATAGTACCGTTAAGCCGTCGATTGTTAACGTACACATCTCAAGATGCTCACTAGACTATACTTATGTTAGGTTGTTATCTGGTATCTACCACTTAGAGAGAAACTTCAACACCCCTAGTTTTCCGCGTAGCTCCCCAGATAGTTTCCAACTCTTCGAAAGGAGTTTGACATGGTAGGTTGCGTTTTAACTGGTCATGGAACTTTTGCAAACGGTCTTGCTGATGCTTTAAAGATGATTGCTGGTGAGCAAGAAGCTTTTGTTCCCGTTCCTTTTATTGAAGCCGGTGCTGCAACATACCCAGAAACTCTTGCTGCAACAATTTCCGATCTTCTTGACACTACTGACGGTGTGCTGGTTTTCTGCGATCTGCTTGGCGGAACACCTTTTAATCAGGCAATGATTATTGCTCAGAGTTATTCAAACGTAGAAGTTGTTACCGGCACAAACCTTCCTATGCTTCTTGAAACACTTGGTAGCCGCATGGCAGATACCTCTCTTGAAGAGCTGGTTGATACTGCTGTTTTAGCTGGTAGCCAGGGAGTTGTTCATAAGCGTCTTGAGCTTGAGGTTGAGCCAGAAGATGACATCTTCGGAGACGATGGTATTTAAGTAGCGTTTTGTTGTTGAGTTAAGGAGATGCACATGGCAAATCTAGCAGAGAACATTCTTGCTTCATCCATTGTTCTTCTCGCGTTCTTGGTAATTTTGGGCCTTGTTTATTCCTTCTTTGTTTGGAGAGCCTCTTCTAAAAAGGCGGGAACAACTTCAGAGTTTCTGAAGAATCTTCATGCAGGTCAGAAAGTTAAGACTAATAGCGGAATGTATGGCGTAGTTAAAAACGTCAAAAAAGAAACAGTAGATGTTGAGTTTGCTCCAAATGTGGTCATCACGTTGGATCGTTGGGCGGTAATCAGCGTTTCCAACAATAAATAAATTTGCAGTAAAACACGCAGCGCAAGTTGCGAGTAGTGCGATGAAAATCGCAGATAGCACGCACAAGTGTGCGCGTAAAGAGAGGAGAACTTGTTATGGGAGAACCAGATATCAAGCTTGCTCGAATCGATAATCGTTTGATTCATGGTCAGGTTGCTACTCAGTGGAACGGCACCCTCGGAACTAACCTCATCCTTGTTGCTAATGATGAGGTTGCAGGAAATAAGATGCGCCAGGGCCTCATGGATATGGCTGCTCCAAGTGGCGTTGCAACCAGGTACTTTACGCTTCAGAAGACTATTGAGGTAATTCATAAGGCTTCTGCAAGCCAGCACATTTTCTTAGTTGCCGAGAATCCAGAGGATGTCCTCACTCTGGTCAAGGGCGGTGTTCCAATCAAAAAGGTGAACATCGGCAATATGCACATGGCTGAGGGAAAGCGACAGGTCGCCACAAGTGTGGCGGTAGACGATAAGGACGTCGCTGCCTTCCGTGAGCTTCAGGAATTGGGGGTGACTCTAGAGATTAGGCGTGTTCCTACGACCCCGGTCGAGGATATCTCAAAGCTATTCGAGTAAGTTTTGCGCGCAACTTCCTGGTAGAGATTACAAAAAGTTGCAATGGTGCAACGTTTCTAGCAGGTTGGCAAAGGTATTCGGATAGTCTGCCGATCATCGTCATCGGTAGTTATGGTGTGTTTGAAAGGAGGAGTTAAGATGGATGTTAGCCCTATTCAGGTGTTATTAATTTTCATCGTTGCGTTTATCGCTGGCATCGATCAGTTTAGTTTCCTCGAGTCTCTTTACCAGCCAATCGTAACTGGTTTTTTGGTTGGTTTGATTCTTGGTGACGTTCAGACTGGTCTCATTGTTGGTGGTACCTATCAGCTTATGACCATCGGTAACATGCCTGTTGGTGGTGCACAGCCACCTAATGCTGTTATCGGCGGCATTATGTCTGCAGTCTTTGCAATCACTACTAAGCTTGAGCCAATGGCCGCTGTAGCTGCAGCAATTCCATTCTCCCTGCTTGGTCAGTATGCAGTAACCATCATCTTTACCATTATGTCCCCTGTAATGGCAACTGCTGATGCATACGCCGAGAAGGCCGATCCTAAGGGAATTGCTCGTATCAACTATGGTGCAATGGCTGCTCTTGGTCTCTTCTTTGGTGTCATTGTTACCCTGTTCTTCCTGGGTGGCGCTGCATTTGGCACTCAGATCACCACGGCAATTCCAAAGTGGCTCATGAATGCACTGTCCGTCGCCGGTGGCATGATGCGCTTCGTCGGCTTTGCAATCCTGCTGAAGGTTATGGTTTCTCGCGAGCTTTGGGGCTTCTTCCTCATGGGCTTTGCAGCTGCAATCGTATTTATCAGCATTCCTGAGCTCTCTGGTCCAGCACTTCTGCTTCTTGCTCTCATCGGCTTTGGTATCGCATTCTGGGATTACCAGCTCCAGACCAAGATGAAGAATGCTGCTCCTGCTGTTGTTGCTGGAGGTGACTTCGAAGATGGCATTTAATATTCCTGATACCTATCAGAACACCACTCCTGCTGAGCCACTTGATCAGAAGACGCTCAACAAGATGGTATGGCGCTCCCTGTTCCTGCAGGCTTCCTTCAATTACGAGAGAATGCAGGCAGCTGGTTGGCTCTACGGTATCCTCCCAGGTCTTGAGAAGATTCACGGCGACAACAAGGATGACCTTGCTGCTTCCATGAGTCACAACCTTGAGTTCTACAATACCCACCCATTCTTGGTCACTTTTGTTATGGGTATTGTTCTCTCCCTTGAGCAGAACAAGCTGGATATCCCAACCATTCGTGCAGTCCGCGTTTCTGCAATGGGTCCTCTGGGCGGCATTGGTGACGCACTGTTCTGGTTCACCCTTGTTCCAATTACTGCTGGTATTACCTCTAACATGGCAATTTCCGGCAATGTCTTTGCACCGTTCTTGTTCCTCATCATCTTTAACATCGCGCAGTTTGCTGTACGTTATTGGCTGATGAATCTTTCTTACAAGATGGGTACTGACGCAATTACTCTGCTTACCGAGAACGCAAAAGAGTTCACTCGTGCTGCTTCTATCCTGGGTGTCTTTGTTGTTGGCTGCCTGGTTGTCTGCTATGGCGGAACCAAGCTTGGCGCTGGCGCAAACATCCCTAACGGTGAGACACACAGCGTTGTTCTTTCTCAGGTAACTCTTTCTGATGAGCAGCTTGCTTCTGGTCAGTATGACAAGGCTCTCTTTGCTGAGGGTTCCTATAAGGACTATAAGAAAGATCCTGAGTCCGTTAAGTTCATCGGCGGCAAGACTGCTGACGGCAAGGATGGCACCACTGCTATCGCTCCAGTCGGCAACGGTGTTAATCTGGTAACTGTTGGCGAGGAAGTCACTTCTCCTGTCTCCATTGACATTCAGAAGATCCTCGACGGCGTTTGCCCAAAGCTTATTCCACTGGCTCTTACCCTTTGCCTGTACTACCTCATGGCAAAGCGTAACTGGACTCCAATTATGTGCATCTGCCTGCTTCTGGTAATTGCACTTCTTGGTTCTGGCTTTGGCGTTCTCCCATATATTTGGGGTTAAGTAAGTGTGACGGGTGTCCACTTAGTGGGCACCCGTCTTTTATAGGAGAGTTTTGATGACAGCGTTTATGGGAAGACAGCCACTCTACGAGCAGCTAGCAAATATGCTGCGCTATCGTATTGAGAACGAGATGGATCCAGACGATCCACTTCCTTCTGAGCGAGAACTCTCCGACTCTTATGGTCTTTCTCGCACCACGGTAAGACTTGCCCTGCAAGAGCTTGAACACATGGGGCTCATTTACCGTCAACGTGGTCGCGGCACCTTTGTTGCAGACGTTTCTGAACGTGCAACAGACCTTATGGGTGGCTATAGCTTTACTGACCAGCAGCGTCAGTTGGGTCGCGTTCCAAAGACAACTATTCTTGAGTTTGACACTATTGAGGCTAATAAATTTTTAGCCCAGCATATGCATGTTATTCTTGGCGAGAAACTCTTCCGCATCAAGCGTTTAAGAAGTGCTGATAATGTGCCTATGATGCTGGAAGTTACTTACCTTCCAGTTTCACAGTTTTTCTCGCTCACCGTTCATGATGTTGAGCAAAAATCTCTGTACCAAATTTTTGAAGAAGACTACAACATAAAGATTGGCGTGGCAGAAGAGGAGTTCAAGGCTTCAATTGCTCGCTCGGATGACGCCGCTTTATTGCAAATTTCTGAGGGCTCACCTGTTTTGAGTCTTACGCGTACAACCTACAACGACAGAAACAGTATTGTTGAGTTCACCTTAAGTGTGGCTCGCGCTGATCAATTTAGATACAAGATTGTACATACACGCAGTTAAATAGCTGTGAGAAGGGATATCAATGTTTAAAAAGAGCCAAGAGGAGCTAAAGGCACTAGGCGCTCATATTACAACTGCCGAGATTAAGCAGCAGCCTGAGCTTTGGGAGTCTACCTTTGGCATTTATCAGGAGAACCTTTCTGCAATTAAAGAGTTTGTAGAGCGTGCTCGCAATCTTGGTGAGGGACGTCGTACCCGCGTGGTCTTTACGGGTGCAGGTACCTCGGCATATGTAGGCGATACTATTACTCCGTATCTTCGCTCTCATGGCGAGAAGAGCTCTTTTGAGTTTGCATCTGTTGCAACTACTGATATTGTCTCTGATCCTTATGGCAGCCTTGATCCAGAAGATCCAACGGTCCTGGTTTCTTTTGCACGCTCTGGTAATAGTCCAGAAAGCCTTGCTGCAGTAACTATTGCTCGCAAGATTGTCAAAAATCTTTTGCTCATCAATATTACCTGCGCTCCTGAGGGAAAACTTGCCGTTGAGTCTGCAGGTAAAGATGACACATTGCTCCTGCTTATTCCTGGTGCAAATGACCAGGGCTTTGCAATGACCGGCTCTTATAGCTGTATGACACTTCTTGCAACGCTTGTCTTTGATAGTGCCGATGACCAGCAGAAGAAGGCTTGGATTTCTGATGCTGCTGAGCTGGGTAGGCAGGTAATTGAGCGCGAGGAAGAGATTGCCGAGTGGCTTAAGAGCGATTTCAACCGCATTACGTATCTGGGTTCCGGTCCTTTTGTAGGCCTTGCTCATGAGGCACAGCTTAAGATTTTGGAGCTTGCAGCTGGTATTAATGCAACGTCGTGGGATTCCTCAATGGGATATCGCCACGGACCAAAGTCGTTTGTCGACGAGCACACCCTGGTGTTTGATTTTGTTTCCAATAACCCTTATACGCGTCAATATGACCTGGATATTCTCGACGAGATTAAGGGAGACCAGATTGCTGCTCTGACTATTGGTATTGAGCAAGAGGGGGCAACAAACTTTACGGGAAGAACGTTTAGTCTTCCAGTATTTACAGAGCCTCTACCAGCACCTTATTTGGCTCTGCCTTTTGTAATGGTTGCTCAAGTCGTGGCACTCTTGAACTCAGTTCGTGTCAATAACAAACCGGACACACCTTCTCCAACTGGTCAGGTTAATCGAGTGGTTAAGGGTGTTACAATTCACTCACTATAGGAATTACTAAGAAGGGCGTGCCTATGGCGCGTCCTTTTGAGAATGATTGAGGTACGTATGAGTACATTTGCAGTTAAAGCAGATAAGTTCTTTTTGCCAGGAGCAACTTCTGGTCCAGGTTACTTGCTTATCGAAGATGGCGTCTTTGGCCACTTTACTAAAGAGAAGCCAGAGTGTGAGATTGTTGACCGTACGGGCTCTTGGGTAGCACCAGGTCTTGTTGATACGCATATTCATGGTTTTCTCGACCATGACATCATGGACTGCGATCCTGATGGCGTCATTGAGATTGCTCAGGGCCTACTCTCTAACGGCGTAACTTCTTGGCTTCCAACAACACTAACCGCAAGTGTTGAGCAAACTGGCGATGCTTGTGAGTCCGTTGCTGATGCAGCAGAGGGAATTGCGGCAAACGGCATTGATGCTGCTCGCATCCAGGGCATCTTCCTAGAGGGACCTTTCTTTACCGAGAAACACAAGGGTGCCCAGAATCCTGCGTACTTCCTTGATCCAGATGTAGAGGTCTTTGATGAGTGGCAGGAGCGCGCTGACGGCTGGATTGCCAAGATTGCTATTGCTCCAGAGCGCGATGGCGCTCCAGAGTTCTGTGCAGAGATGGTAGACCGCGGTGTTCATGTGGCACTTGGTCACTCCGATGCAACGTATGAGGAAGCTCTTGCCTGCGTAAACGCTGGCGCAGACATCTTTGTTCATACCTATAACGGCATGAGCGGTCTTCACCACCGTGAGCCAGGTATGGTTGGTGCTGCAATGACCACCCACGGTACCTATGCAGAGGCTATTTGCGACGGCCATCACCTTAATCCTATTGCTGTTCGCGCTCTGGTAAATGCAAAGGGATATGACCATACCGTTCTTATTACAGACTGCATGCGTGCAGGTGGTATGCCTAATGGACAGTACAAACTAGGCGATTTCCCTGTTGTTGTTGAAGGTGGAACTGCTCGTCTGATGGATGAGTCTCACAGCCTTGCAGGTTCAATCCTTCGTCTGTTTGAAGGCGTGAAGAACGTCTTTGACTGGGGTATTGTTTCTGCTGAAGAAGCGGTTCGTATGGCTTCAGAAAACCCAGCTCGCTCTTGTGGAATTGATGATGTTTGTGGCTTCATCCGTCCTGGATATGATGCAGA
>CAUUFE010000015.1:0-19542 GCA_963544415.1 uncultured Atopobium sp. | reverse complement strand
CCGCATATGAACTGCCTCCCATTTCTTATGTCCAAGAAATGGGAGGCAGTTCAGAATAGGCGGCCGTTTAATTTTACTTATGAGACAAAGTTACTCTGCTGAAGAAGTAGAGGAGCCTTCCTCATTGGTGTTCTCAACTACTGGTGCAAAGGTATTCTCACGTTTAAGGATGTTCATGAACTCCTCGCCGGTAATAGTCTCCTTCTTCTGCAGGTAGTGAGCAATTTCATGCAGCTTAAAGCGGTTCTCTTTAAGCGTCTGGAGTGCACGCTGGTGGCCCTCTTCAACAATGCGTCTAACTTCAGCATCGATCTCTTCAGCTGTTGCCTCAGAGCAGGTTAGGGAAGAGCCACCACCAAGGTAGCGACTTTGCTGCTGGCTAAGGGTGACCATGCCAAGTTTGTCAGACATGCCGTACTGCGTGACCATAGCGCGAGCAATTGCTGTTGCACGCTCAATATCGTTGGAAGCGCCATTGGTCATCTCGCCAAAGATAAGTTCTTCAGCTGCGCGTCCACCACAGAGTACAGCAATCTCATCCATTGCCTGGCTCTTGCTCATCAGATAACGCTCGTCATCCTCAACTTGCATGGTAAAGCCAAGAGCTCCGCCAGTACGAGGAACAATGGTGATCTTGGTAACAGGAGCATCGTTTTTCTGGATGGCACCAACAATTGCATGGCCGGTCTCGTGATAAGCCACAACGTCCTTCTCGTGCTCAGAAAGAACAGTGTTCTTCTTCTTTGCGCCGGCAATAACAACGTCAACGGACTCAGCAAGGTCTTCGGTGGTAACACGACGGCGACCAAAGCGAACAGCACGAAGAGCTGCCTCGTTGATGATGTTTGCAAGGTCTGCACCGGATGCGCCTGGTGTGGACTTAGCAATAATAGAGAGGTCAACGCCTGGCTCCATCTTTACATCATTGGCGTGAATCTGAAGAACTGCCTCACGACCCTTAAGGTCTGGAAGCTCAACAGGAATACGGCGGTCAAAACGGCCAGGACGCAGAAGTGCCTTGTCCAAGGTCTCAGGGCGGTTGGTTGCTGCAAGAACAACAATACCCTTGTGGTTATCAAAGCCGTCCATCTCAGAGAGCAGCTGGTTTAAGGTTTGCTCACGCTCATCGTTGGAGTTGAGAGAAGCATCACGGCGCTTACCAACCGCATCAATCTCGTCGATAAAGATAATGCAAGGAGCCTTTTCATTTGCTTGCTTGAAGAGGTCACGGACTTTTGCAGCGCCGCGTCCAACAAACATCTCAACAAACTCAGAGCCAGCAATCTGGAAGAAAGGAACGCCAGCCTCACCAGCAACTGCCTTAGCAATGAGGGTCTTACCAGTACCTGGAGGGCCTACAAGCAAGGCGCCACGAGGGCAGCGAGCACCAATCTCTTTGTACTTATCAGGAGTCTTAAGGAAGCTAACAATCTCTTGCATAGACTCTTTAGCCTCTTCTTGACCAGCTACGTCTTTAAACGTAATGCCTGTGTCTTCTCCCTTAATTTCTTTAGCACTTGAGCGACCAAGATTGCCGCCAAGACCTCCAAAGCCGCCACCAAAGTTCATGGAAGGACCATCGTCACCCATGGCGCGTTTAAGGGATCGGTTGATAAAGTAGCCAATGCCCAAGAAAATAACAAGAGGGATTCCATACTGAATAAGGGCATAGAGCAGCATATTTGTAGAGTTGTCAGGAATAGAAGCTGAGAAATCAACTTTGTGGTCTCTAAGCGTCTGAACCAGCGTTGAATCATTAGGGAACTGCGTAGTCTCAAAGACCTTCTCGGAATCTCCAGAGCCAGTTGTGAACCTAATGTTTCTGCTGCCCGTATTAAGGTCTACCTTGGTGACTTCATTGTTGTCAATCTTGTTAAGGAACTCACTGTACGAGACAGTTTGTACCTGTTGACGCAGAAGCCCTGGTAATAATGTGTTGCTAAGCAGGAGATATACAAAGATGGCTACTGCAATATAGAGTAGCATCGACATAGATCTACGGTGCTTGTTATTGTTATCTGCCATACACGTCCCTTTACCTGTTTGGCTCAAATGTGATATGAGCTCACTTAGATATTGGAATTGTTTTACCCAATCTACATTTTTTATTTCGATAAAAATTTAAAATTTGGATTCCGCATAATTTGTTAAAAACGGTTTAAGCGTGTGTATTACTTAGTTCAATGAGTGCAAGACGTGGTAGTATTACTTACACAAGCTGTGATGAGGACAGTAGCTGGGTAGCGCAAATCTCAAGCGAGCGGAGTTGGTGGAAGTCCGCATTTGCGTCCGTGTGAACATCACCTCGGAGCTGCAGTTCAAACGTACAGGTTTTTGTACTAGTAGATGCTGCCGGAAATGGTCGCCGTGACAGGCCAGCCGAGTAAACGGACAAATCCGTCGCTGGGTGGTTACAACGAAGTGTATTGTGGCGCTTCGTCCCAGCTGTGAGGGACGGGCGCTTTATTTGTGCCCAGAAAGGTTGTGCTTGATG
Organism: uncultured Atopobium sp.; assembly: GCA_963544415.1. Classification (GTDB taxonomy): domain Bacteria; phylum Actinomycetota; class Coriobacteriia; order Coriobacteriales; family Atopobiaceae; genus Lancefieldella. The sequence goes on along the minus strand of CAUUFE010000015.1, from coordinate 17,048 downwards.
GCAAACGAGTACAAAAAGACCACCAACCTGCCAAACACAGGCTTTCCTATGCGCGCATCACTTGCGCAGAACGAGCCTCAGCGTTTGGCTGATTGGGACCAAAACAACGTCTATGAGCTCCTGATGAAGAAGAATGAGGGACATGACAAGTTTGTCCTTCATGATGGACCTCCATATGCAAACGGTCCAATTCACCTGGGTCACGCACAGAATAAGATTTCCAAGGACATCATCAACCGCTATAAGGCTATGCAGGGCTTCCAGACTCCTTACGTTCCTGGTTGGGACTGCCATGGTCAGCCAATCGAGCACAAGGTTGAGCAGATGCTTGGCACAGAGAAGTTCAATCAGTTATCTACCGAGAAGATCCGTGAGCTTTGCCGCAAGATGGCAGTTGAGCAGGTAGATACCCAGCGTCAGGGCTTTAAGCGCCTTGGTGTGTTGGGTGAGTGGGACAATCCTTATCTCACCTATGTCAATGATTACGACGCTACAGACGTTGAGATTTTCAAGGCCATCTATGATAAGGGTTCTGTGTATAGAGGCACCAAGCCTGTTCACTGGTGCACTCATGACCACACTGCTCTTTCTGAGGCAGAGATTGAGTATCACGATGTCACCTCAACTGCTATTTTTGTGCGCTTTGAGCTAACCACAGTTCCAGAGGGTCTTGAGGCTTATGCAGGTAAGACCTGGGTAGACATTTGGACTACTACTCCTTGGACTATGCCAGCAGACGAGGCAGTTATTCTGCACCCAGAAGCTAACTATGTTGCTCTTGAGCTTCCTGATGGACACGTAGAGATTGTTGCTGAGGCTCTTGCAGAGAAGGCTGCTGCTAAGTTTGGTTATACCGATTGGAAGCTAGCTCAGGACGCAGAGGGTAACACCTGGAAGAAAACTGGTGTTGAGCTTGCCGGCAATGAGTACAAGCAGCCAATCTTTGGCGATCTTGGTAACACTGGCAAGTTTATTTATGCAGAGTACGTCACCCTTGACGATGGTACTGGTGTTGTTCACTCCGCACCTGGCCACGGTGTAGACGACTACAACGCTGGCGTTCGCTTTGATATTCCACAGACCATGCCTGTTGATGATGATGGCCACTTCTTCAAGGGTGACGGCCAAGGTACTGGCGGCCCCTTCTCTGGCATGGAAGTCAATGAGGCTAACCCTGTCATTGTTCAGTGGCTTAAAGACCGTGGTACGCTCATTCTTGCAGAAGAGATTACCCACAGCTATCCACACTGCTGGCGTTGTAAAGAGCCTGTTATCTTCCGCGCAACAAGCCAGTGGTTTGTCTCCATGGATAAGACTGGTCTGCGTCAGCAGGCAGCAGAGGAGCTTACAAAGGTTAAGTTCTATCCTGCAAATGCTGTTAAGCGTATTGGCTCCATGGTTGAAGGCCGTCCTGACTGGTGTATTTCCAGGCAGCGTAACTGGGGCGTTCCAATCCCAGCCTTCACCTGCGAGGATTGTGGCGAGACCGTCATTAATGACCAGACGCTTGACGCAGTCATCAAGCTTTTCCGCGAGAAGGGCTCTGATGCTTGGTTTACCGACGATCCTAAGACCTATTTAGGCGACGCTTGCGTCTGTCCTAAATGTGGTGGCCATAATCTCAAGGCTAACAAGGACATTCTGGACGTTTGGTGGGATTCTGGCGTTTCTCACACGGCTGTTTGTAAGCACCGTCCAAACCTTAAGTTCCCAGCTGATATGTATCTTGAGGGTTCCGACCAGCACCGCGGTTGGTTCATGAGCTCTCTTATGACCTCTGTTGGCGCTTACGGAGTTGCTCCTTACAAGTCTGTTGTTTCCCAGGGCTTTACGCTTGATGGTCAGGGACGCAAGATGAGTAAGTCTCTGGGCAACGTCATTGATCCAAATGCTGTTTGCGCTGAGCGCGGTGCAGACGTCCTGCGTCTTTGGGTTGCTTCCGTTGATACTTCAACTGACGTTCCTTGCGATGACGCCATTCTTTCTCAGGTAGGCGACGCATATCGTAGGTTCAGAAACACTCTGCGCTTCCTTCTTGGAGAGCTTGAGGGTCAGTTTGATCCTGCTACTGATGCAGTTGCTGTTGCAGACCTTGAAGAGTACGACCGTCTTGTTCTTGCCCGTATGTGTGAGGTTCACGCTGCAGTCACCGAGGCTTACGAGGGATATCGCTTTAACAACGTCTTCCGTACCCTCTATGATTACATCATTGAGCTTTCCAACGGCTACTTGAACGCAACTAAGGACCGTATGTACTGCGATGCTGCAGATTCTGCAACACGCCGTAGTGCTCAGACCGTCTGGGCAGAGATTCTTTCCATGCTTGTTCATGACCTGCAGCCAATTCTGGTTTACACCACCGATGAGGCAATGCAGTTCCTGCCAGAGTCTATGCGTGACGGCCAGAAGTACGCCGCACTTCTCGACTGGTATAAGGCTCCTATGACCACCGAAGAGTACACCTCACTGCTTCCTGCATATCAGGTGCTGGTTGATGCTCGCGCTGCCTATACCAAGGCATACGAGACTGCTCTTGAGGCTGGCGTAGTTACCGAGAAGACCACCCAGGCTACACGTGCCGAAGTTACGCTTACCGCTGAGCAGGCTGCATCTATTTCTCACGCTGGTCTTGACTTTGCTGAGGCATTTGTCTGCTCTGAGGTTACTGTTTCCGAGGGCTCTGAGCTGAGCGTAAGCGTCTATCCTGCAAACGGCGAGCGCTGTGACCGTTGCTGGAACTATCGCGAGCTTGGCGAGGATCACCTCTGCCACCGCTGCCACGACGTTGTTGCGTAAATGAACACTGACCAGCAACAACATACAACTCACACGCTAGTGACCCGCCTTGCAGTTCTCTGCGGGGCGGGCACTGTTGCCTGCGCGCTTGACCAGGTAACTAAGCTCTGGGTGAGAACCTCAATTCCAGAGGGAACTGCAGTGCCGTTTATCCCCGGCGTTATGGAGCTCTTCCACGTGAGCAACACCGGAGCGGCATTTTCTGTGGGCTCTGGAAACGCTCTCTTTTTTGTAGCTCTTACTGCTGTGGTTATTGCCGCTCTTGTGGGCTTTGTAGTTCGCGAGAAGAACCTCCCGTTGCCACTTATTGCGCTTTTGGGAGGCGTCGCAGGTGGCGGAATTGGTAACGCTATTGACCGCGTTTTGTTTGGTCAGGTTACTGATTTCTTTGCTACAACGTTTGTTAATTTTGCTGTCTTTAATGTGGCGGATATTTTTGTGACCTGCGGCATCCTTATTGCTTTTGTGTACTGGATAATCTGGGACAAAAAGCAACAGCAGGGTAGTGGCAATGAATGAGCGTATCGTTGACATACTAGTTGGACCAGAAGGGGACGGCGTCAGATTAGATGCGTTTCTTTCTGCCCAAGATACACTTCCTTCAAGAAGTGCCTGCGCAAAGCTGGTGGAAGAGGGAAGAGTAACCATCAACGCTACGCTGGCTACGTCTAAGTCAGAAAAACTTATGTTGGGCGATAGGCTTCTGGTATCGCTTCCAGACGCAGAACCTCAAACAGGACTTTTGCGCCCAAATCCAGATATTCCGCTTGATATCCGTTTTGAAGATCAGTACCTCATAGTGCTCTCAAAGCAGATTGGCCTAGTATGTCATCCATCTCCTGGCCATGTTGATGACACTCTGGCAAACGCCCTGGTGGCTCACTGTGGCTACGAGCACCTAGGAATGCTTCAGGGAGAAGAACGTCCCGGTATTGTGCATCGCCTTGATATGGACACATCTGGTCTTATGCTGGCAGCAAAATCAGACGAGGCGCAAAAAGCTCTTCAGGACCTCATTAGGCTGCGCGTGCTTGACCGTCGCTACATTGTGCTGGTACAAGGCTATGTTGCCCACGATTCTGGCACTATCGAAACGGGTATTGCTCGCTCAACGCGAGACCGCCTCAAAATGACTGTATCAGATGCTCCTGGCGCACGAGAAGCCATTACCACCTTCAGAACGCTTGAGCGCTTTGAAGCAGGAAGAAAAGGCGAGGGCTACTCGCTTCTTGAGTGCCATCTTTACACAGGCCGCACGCACCAGATTAGAGTTCACATGCGCCACATTGGTCATCCAGTTGTCGGCGATCAGCTCTACGGTAAAAAAGATATGAGCCTTAACCTTGGCCTTAACAGGCAGTTTTTACACTCCTGGCACGTTCAGTTTGAGCACCCTTTTACGGGCGAGAATATCGTGGTAGCAGATACACTACCAAAAGACCTGCAAGAAGCCCTACTTTCTCAAAGCACTATGTCTATGGGAAGGACTTCTGTAGGCGATGAGATTTGTCCTCAATTGTAATATGACTAAAAAGTTTCGCTTCTCATTTCACGTGGTGTAAGAGAAAAGTAGCCCTTAAATTTCCTATAAAACTCTGTTGTTCCACCATAGCCAATCATTGAAGAAATAGTAGAGACAGGCAATTTGGTATGAATTAACAGCGTTTTTGCTCGTTCCATTCTTTGTTCTAAAACAAGTTCAGAAAAAGTCTTGCCACATTTTTGTCTGAGAAGTTCAGAGAGATAAGTTGGTGTATATGAGTATTTTCCTGAAAGTTTAGCAAGCGTAATACTTTCTGAATGAGCAGTAATTTCATTAAGGATAAGAGCAACCGTCTCATTAGTGTTACCTGGAGTGAACGTATAGTGAGCATCAGGAGAAAGGCAGGTAATAAGCGCTATAAGCAAGGAAGTAACAATAGCTTCCCAATTTGGTTTTCTCTCGGAATAGGTAATTATTATTTGAGTATAAAGTGTATAGATTTGTTCAATATCAGCTGGATGAATATTTTGCGGCAGTGTATTTTTATTTGATATAAGGTTTGTAGTAAAAGTAAAGAAATCTTCTGATGAAGGCATTAGAAAGAAAAGAAAACTTCCAAAATAGTTTTTACGAGCAAGTATTGAGAGACTCACAATGTCGTCTCCATAAGGTTTTGTAGAAAATTGGCCTAAATTTGCTAAATCAAAAGCAGAAGTGAGTGTAAAAAATCCTCTGATATGAGGGTTAGCAGACTCTTCTGTTTCGTAGTGTGCACTCAAAATGACATTTGAAGCGTCACCTTGAGCAAGAGAATTCCCATTGGCAAGTATATTTTGAAGTGCTTGAGTTAGTCGCTTTTCGCTCATAATCAGCCTTTCAACGGTATTTTCCTGCGTCAAATTATAGGGTGATAACGCAATTTTATACGAGAAATCCGCTTTTAACCTTAAAGAGTCCATTAAGTGTTTATTTTACAAGTGCAGATAATTAATGTTTTGGAAAGGAGGCTGAATTACTTACTGCGTTTTTAAGCTAATGATGTTTTGGAAATGATGAGTATGAATAATCGTCTCTCTCACTTATTTGTTATACGAAAACATATGCTTCTATCTGCCCTTGGTTTGGCAATTGGATATATTGCTGTTGCAATGCTGGGTATTTTTACAGGCGATTTAATTGATAGTATGCTTAATGTGCAAGCTGTTGACGGTGTTTGGCAAAAGCTAGGGCTGTTGTTGCTCCTTTCGCTTGTAACGCTTTGCTTAAGCTTTTTTCTCACTGTTTGGATTCCACAAAAGCTCAATTTAGAAGCTGCGGTTGCTAGTTCTGAGGTAGCGATATCGGAATTCTTAAAGATGTCTCTTCGTGTTTTTTCAAAAAAGAAAATCGGACACTATCTTAATGTAGTTACTATGGCGGCTTTTGTCTTCAGTGGTGTTCAAATTGCAGTAAGTGTTGAATTTTTAGGTGGTCTTTTAGCAGTTATTGTTTTGGCAATTGTGGCATTTACGGTAAATCCATGGATTGGTTTGCTTGTCTTGCTATATATCCCTTTTTACTTGGTGATTATTGATTATCCGAGCAAGAAAACAAATGAGATTTTGACCGAGTCAATGAAAAAACGAGAAGGCTGGCTGGATATCGGTAGGCGCATAATTGAGGAAAAGTTCTCGATTAATGTGCTCCGAGCAGAGAACTATTTTGAAAATGCTTACAAGGCAGCTAATGATGAGTATTTCCTCTATGTAAAAAGAAGTAGTTTTTTCAGTGCTTTATCAAAGAGCCTTCCATCAGCGCTTTCAAATTTCACGCAAGTCGTAGCCATAATTACAGGTGTTATGCTGCTTTCTATAGGTCAGATGAGTGTTGGAGAGATTTTAGCCGCCTATCTGATTTTGTCAGTATTGAGCGAACCGCTTGATACGGTTTGTTCTGTTAAAAGCTCATATCTTGCTGCAAAAGCGGATATCGATGTTTATCTTGAGCACGAGAAAGAATCCCAAGAGCCTTCAGGTTATGAGAAGCTTTGGAACTCTTCACTTAAACCGGCTGTAAAGATAGGAGAGGGAACTCTTTTAGCTACTCTTGAAGGACCAAAACTTTTCCATACACAAGCCCTCAGCATTCCACAAGGATCTCTCGTGGTGGTAAGAGGTTCCAATGGTTCAGGCAAGTCTTCTTTCGTGGACCTTTTGGCAGGCTGCTCTGATCCATCACTATTTAGTGGCGATATAGAGCTTTCGGATGATTTTAAAGACTGTTCTCGTTTTGCTCGTCCGGTACCCCTTGTAGAAGGAAGCCTTGCTGACAATATGTTTGGAGAAAAGATTGATCGTACGGTTTACAACTTGCTCGATTTCTCTTCTCTTGAGACACATACTTTTGACGGGAAAGCAGAGTCCGTTTCTTTGGGTGAGCGACAAAAAATTGGTCTTTTGAGAGCTCTATCCAGAAAACAAGGGGCACTTGTTTTGGATGAACCTCTACAAAATTTAGATGCACCAACAGCTCAGAGGCTTTGTACATATCTTGCCAACCTCAAAGGTGGGCGGACTGTCGTGGTGATTATGCACTCCGATGAACTAGATCAAGAAGCAGATGTTCTTCTCGATATCCAAGATGGCCAATTGCATGTGCGTTGATGTGGGAGAGGAGACAATAATGAATACACGAACCAAATATAAGTTTAAAGTACCTTCATCTCTTGCCATTACAAAGAAAAATATCTTTTTAATAGTAGGATCAGTATTGTCAACTGCCTTCTCTGTAGTTACGAGCTTGGCCTTAGGCTCAATAGTGAGCGCCGTTTCTCAAGACTCTTGGATGATTGGTAAAACGATTGCTTTTGTGGGAGTACTATTTCTTTCTCTCGTATCAGCAGTCCTTGTTCTTACATTTAAAGGATGGTTTCCTGTGCGTGCAGCGATTATCCAAAGAATGAGTTGTACTGTGCAGGTTATACAAAGAGTTATCGCGATGCCGGCCCGTGTTTACAAAAAACATGAAAAAGGCTACTACATGAACCTCTTAAGCAGTTCTGCGACCATGTATGGATCTGTGTATAGTGCTGTAAATATTACTATTTTGAGTTCTGTCGGATGTATCGTAGTGATTTTATTAGCGCTTCTTATTACCAATTATGTATATTTCTTCGTAGTGCTTACCTATATTCCTATCTTATTTCTTGTGACAAGGGTTCCAGCCAAGCGGATTGCTGATTTACAGCGAAATATTATTCCAGCTCAAGACAGATATTTGAACGAATCAAAACGCATCGTAGAAAATAAAAGAGCTATCAATATTGCTCGAGCTGACGTCTTTTATAAAGGGAGATATCATGACATCGGTTCAAAGTACTTGGATTCCATAAAAAGATATCGGTTTAATGAGGGATTGAATGAGAAGATTCCAAGCAGTATGTGCTCTCTACTGCAGATTATTATGCTTGCCCTAACCATTGAAATGTATCAGATTCACGCTGCGTCTGTAGGAGATATTTTTATCTCATATCAACTTTGCGCATTGATTCAGAATCCTTTAGCGGAACTTTTTCAGTCAATCATGTTTGTAAAAGCAAATAAAGTTCATCTTGAGCGCCTACAAAATACTTTCAAAGAATCCCAAGAGCCTTCAGGTTATGAGAAGCTTTGGAACTCTTCACTTAAACCGGCTGTAAAGATAGGAGAGGGAACTCTTTTAGCTACTCTTGAAGGACCAAAACTTTTCCATACACAAGCCCTCAGCATTCCACAAGGATCTCTCGTGGTGGTAAGAGGTTCCAATGGTTCAGGCAAGTCTTCTTTCGTGGACCTTTTGGCAGGCTGCTCTGATCCATCACTATTTAGTGGCGATATAGAGCTTTCGGATGATTTTAAAGACTGTTCTCGTTTTGCTCGTCCGGTACCCCTTGTAGAAGGAAGCCTTGCTGACAATATGTTTGGAGAAAAGATTGATCGTACGGTTTACAACTTGCTCGATTTCTCTTCTCTTGAGACACATACTTTTGACGGGAAAGCAGAGTCCGTTTCTTTGGGTGAGCGACAAAAAATTGGTCTTTTGAGAGCTCTATCCAGAAAACAAGGGGCACTTGTTTTGGATGAACCTCTACAAAATTTAGATGCACCAACAGCTCAGAGGCTTTGTACATATCTTGCCAACCTCAAAGGTGGGCGGACTGTCGTGGTGATTATGCACTCCGATGAACTAGATCAAGAAGCAGATGTTCTTCTCGATATCCAAGATGGCCAATTGCATGTGCGTTGATGTGGGAGAAAAATAGATTCAAAGGCATGGGCGCTTTGACCCTTCCATTACGCTAAAATTGTAAGGTAATTGTTTATTGAGAGATTTTGGTTGATAAAACATATTTGTCTTGAGTTTGGAGCGTAGGGATATATGCCATTGCAATTTAACAGACTCGGTATCACTCCAATCGTTGTTTTTAATTTTATTATCTGGCTTTTCTTTACACTCGCATACTTCTATCAGATTGTGTATATCCTTCGCGTTTTAGTTAAGGGTGAGGTAAAGCTCCCAGAGGCAAAAAAGCAGCACCGCTACGCCTTCTTTATTGCTGCCCACAACGAAGAACCAGTTATTGGCAATCTTGTCAGGTCTATTCTTTCTCAAGATTATCCTCGAGAGCTGATGGATGTTTTTGTTGTTGCAGATGCTTGTACTGATAAAACAGCTGAAGAGGCAAGAAAAGCTGGAGCAATTACTTGGGAGAGAAATGACCTTGCTCGTAAAGGTAAGAGCTGGGTTATGGATTACGGTTTTGATCGTATTCTTAATGAGTACGGTGACAAATACGAGGCTTTTATTATTATGGACGCCGATAACCTGGTTTCTCCAAGCTACTTAAAGATTATGAACCAGGCTTTTGATGCAGGATATCTTGTCTGCACCAGTTACAGAAACTCAAAGAATTTTGATTCTAGCTGGGTAAGTTCTGCCTATGCTACCTGGTTTATGCGTGAGGCAAAGTTCTTGAATAACGCCCGTATGATGATGGGTACCAGCTGTGCAGTTTCTGGTTCCGGCTGGATGGTTTCTTCTCGCATTATTAAAGGTATGCATGGATGGGATTTCCATACTCTTACCGAGGATATTCAGTTCTCCACCTTCTGCAGCGCTCATAACATCCAAATCGGTTATGCGCCTGCAGAGTTCTTTGATGAGCAGCCTTTAACCTTTAAGGCATCCTGGACACAGCGTATGCGTTGGACAAAAGGCTTCTACCAGGTGTTCTTCTCGTATGGCTTTGATTTAATTAAGGGTATTTTTAAGGGTCAATTTGCCTCATACGATATGTTGATGACCATTGCTCCAGGCATGATTTTGACGCTGCTTTCAGCCTTTATTAATGGTACTTACCTGTTGGTTGGCTATTTGAGCCATGGCTTTGTTGCTACTGACGCAGAGATTGCTATGAGCGTGGGATCTTTGGTTATGACGGTTTTCTCGATGTATATGGTCTTCTTTATTTTGGCGTTTATTACCACTATCTCGGAGTACAAGCATTTCCATGTAAAGAAAAAGTGGCGTATTTTTACCAATCTCTTTACGTTCCCTATTTTTATGATGACGTATATCCCTATTACCGTTGCGGCTTTGTTCAAAAAGGTTGAGTGGGTTCCTACTAAACATGACATTGCTGTTAACTTTGAGGATGTTATTGCTTCAAGTGGGAGTTCAAATTAAATAATGAGCTCCACTGGTGGTACAATGCCAAAACACGTTGAGCATGACCGGTAGGTCAGGAGGGAGCCAAAAACAATGGCAAAGTTCTTCGAAGGCGAATCACACACATTTTCTGAGTATCTTTTGGTTCCTGGCTATTCATCAGCTGAGAACATCCCTGCAAATGTTTCTTTGAAGACTCCTCTTGTAAAGTTTAAGCGTGGCGAGAAAAGCGCTATTGAGCTCAACATTCCTATGGTATCTGCGGTAATGCAGTCAGTTTCTGGTCCTCGTTTGGCAATTGCCTTGGCCCAGCAGGGTGGCATTGCCTTTATTTATGGCTCTCAGTCCGCTGAAGATGAAGCTCAGATGGTTCGCGAGGTTAAGAGCTATAAGGCAGGCTTTGTTGTCTCTGACTCCACGCTCACTCCAGAGATGACCCTTGGTGAGGTACTTGACCTTAAAGAGAAGACTGGTCACTCTACCATGCCCGTCACTGATGACGGTACTGCTTATGGCAAGCTTGTAGGAATTGTCACTTCTCGTGACTATCGTCCTTCTCGCGATGATCGCTCTAAGCTTGTTTCAGAGTTCATGACTCCAGCTGCAAAGCTTATTACCGCTCCTGAAGATACTTCCCTCAAAGCAGCAAATGATATTATCTGGGACAACAAGCTTAATGCTCTTCCTATTGTTGATAAGAACGGCCACTTGGTTAGCTTTGTATTCCGCAAAGATTATGATTCGCACAAGTCTGCTCCGGATGAGCTGCTTGATGACTCTAAGCGCTATATGGTTGGCGCTGGTATTAATACTCGTGACTATGAAACCCGCGTTCCTCTACTTGTTGATGCAGGCGCTGATGTTTTATGCATTGACTCTTCTGAGGGTTATTCCGAGTGGCAGAAGCGCACGCTTGAGTGGGTTCGTGCAACTTACGGTGATTCCGTCAAGATTGGCGCAGGTAACGTTGTAGATGCTGAGGGCTTCCGCTTCTTGGCAGAGGCTGGCGCTGACTTTATCAAGATTGGTATCGGTGGCGGTTCTATCTGCATCACTCGCGAGCAGAAGGGTATTGGTCGTGGTCAGGCAACCTCTGTCATTGATGTTGCTCGCGCTCGTGATGAGTACTTTGAGGAGACTGGTGTCTATATTCCAATCTGCTCTGACGGTGGAATTGTCTACGACTATCACATGACTTTGGCCCTTGCTATGGGTTCTGACTTCATGATGCTTGGTCGTTACTTTGCTCGCTTTGATGAGAGTCCTTCTGACCGCGTTATCGTTAACGGCTCTTACATGAAGGAATACTGGGGCGAGGGTTCTGCACGTGCACGTAACTGGCAACGCTACGACCTGGGCGGCAACAAGCGCGGTCTTTCCTTTGTTGAGGGCGTTGATTCCTACGTTCCATACGCGGGTCCTTTGAAGGATGGCGTTGAGGCATCACTTCTGAAGGTCAAGTCCACCATGTGCAACTGCGGTGCTCTTGATATTCCTGAGCTTCGCGATAAGGCAAAGATTACACTTGTCTCTTCAACTTCAATTGTTGAGGGTGGTGCACACGACGTCTTGCTGAAAGATTCAAACCAGCAGGTCAGCTACAATTTCCGTTCATAACTCACAGGATGTATGGACTACTGGCGTCACCAAGTATTTTGCTTGGTGACGCATCGCTATAAGAAAGGGGAACTCGTGGAAAACGAGGAAGTACAGAACGTATCCGATACAGGTGATTTTCCTGCTTACGATGCTGAGGCTATTGAAACTAAGTGGCAGCGTGTCTGGGAAGAGCAGAATCTTTACAAGACAGAAGAAGACAGCTCAAGGCCTAAAAAATACGTTCTAGAGATGTTCCCTTATCCTTCAGGCGATCTTCACATGGGTCACGCTCGTAACTACACCATTGGCGATGCTATGGCTCGTCAGGCTCGTATGCGTGGCTTTGACGTGTTGCATCCAATGGGCTTTGACGCTTTTGGTCTTCCTGCAGAAAACGCTGCTATTAAGCACAATACTCAGCCTTCTGTGTGGACTCATAAGAATATTGACCAGGCTGTAAAGACCATGTTCCGCATGGGCTTTGCTTACGACAAAGACCGCATGTTTAACACATGTGACCCTGAGTACTACAAATGGGGTCAGTGGATCTTCCTCAAGATGCTTGAGAAGGGCCTGGTATATCGCGCAACAAGCCCTGTTAACTGGTGCCCTAACGATAAGACCGTTCTTGCAAACGAGCAGGTAGTTAACGGTAAATGCTGGCGTTGTGGTGCAGTTCCAGAGAAGCGCGAGCTCTCCCAGTGGTACCTGCGCATCACTGACTACGCTCAGGAGCTCCTCGATGATCTTGATCAGCTTGAGGGCTGGCCAGAGCGTGTTCGTGCTATGCAGGCAAACTGGATTGGACGCTCCGAGGGCGCAGAGATTGACTTCACCCTGGCAGACACTGATGGCGTCACGCCAACCGATACCAAGATGACCGTCTTCACTACGCGTGCAGATACCATCTACGGCTGCACTTTCATGCTTCTTCCACCAGAGTCCAAGCTTGCTGCTGAGCTGGTAGGGGATTCAGAGTATAAGGCTGCTTTTGACGCTCTTCATGAGGAAGCCGTAAAGGTTTCTTCCATTGACCGCCAGGGCACAGATCGCGAGAAACACGGTGTATTCACCGGCCGTTACGCAATTAACCCTGTCACCGGACAGACCGTACCAATTTGGGTTGCTGACTACGTCCTTCTCGACTATGGTACTGGCGCTGTTATGGGCGTTCCATCAGGCGATAAACGCGACTTTGACTTTGCTAAGAAGTACGACCTGCCTATTGTTCCTATCATCTGCGAAGAGGGAACTGATATCTATGAGGAGCTCAAGGGAGTTTCTGATTACAAGGTAACCTCTGTTGACTGGGACGGACCAATGGATACCGTGGGTATTCTCGTCCAGTCTGGTCCTTTTACCGGTCTCCGTGGCGGTAAGCATTCCGAAGCAGAAGAGGCTGTTGTTGCTTATCTGACTGAGCACAACGTTGGTCGTAGAACTGTCCAGTTCCGTCTTCGTGACTGGCTCATTTCCAGGCAGCGCTATTGGGGCAATCCAATTCCTATGATTCACTGTGATTGCTGCGGTGACGTTCCTGTTCCTTATGATCAGCTTCCTGTCATGCTTCCAGATAATCTTGATCTGGCAGCAGGAGACACGCTTGCTGAGTGCAAGGAGTTTGTAGAGACCACCTGTCCTCAGTGCGGAAAGCCTGCAAAGCGCATCACTGATACCATGGACACCTTTACCTGTTCCAGCTGGTACTATCTGCGCTACTGCGATCCACATAACACTGAGCTTCCTTTCTCCAAAGAGTCTGTGGACCGTTGGATGCCGGTAGATAACTACATTGGTGGCATCGAGCACGCAATTCTGCACCTTCTGTATTCTCGCTTCTTTACTAAGGTCCTCCGTGACCTGGGCATGATTGACATCGACGAGCCATTTAAGAACCTGATGACTCAGGGCATGGTCAAGGATGAGCACGGCGACACCATGTCAAAGTCAAAGGGTAACGTGGTACCTCCAAGCTCTGTCATTGAGCCTTATGGTGCAGATACTATGCGCCTTGCCATTCTCTTTGTTGCTCCACCAGAGAAGGATTTTGACTGGGACGAGAAAGTCGTTGCAGGTGCAAATCGCTTTATCAAGCGCGCCTGGCGTGTGGTATGGGAACTCTCTCGTACTGCTGATGCTTCTGCCGTACTCGACCACACCACCTTGGACCCTCAGTCACTTGAACTCAACCGTGTTCTCAATGCCATGGGAATCCGTTGTACCACTGAGTTTGACAAGGGCCAGTTCAACACCGCAATTTCTGCAGTCATGGAGCTGGTTAATGCAGCAAGTGCCTATATCAACGAGGTTCCTGCAGAGTCCAGAGATGCAGCACTTTGCTACAAGGTTGCTAATGACGTTGTAGCTATGCTGGCTCCAATCATTCCTCACTGGGCAGAGGAGCTCAGCCATGAGGCTCTGGGCAAAGACATTCCTGTCTATCATCAGCCATGGCCAGAGTTTGATCCTGAACAGGCAAAGAGCAATACCGTAGAGATTGCTGTTCAGCTCAAGGGTAAGGTCCGCGCTCGTATTGAGGTTTCTGCCGATGCTTCTGAGGAAGAACTCACTGCGGCCGCAACTGAGGCTATTGCCGATCAGCTTGAGGGCAAAGAGATTAGAAAAGTTATTGTAGTTAAGGGACGACTTGTGAATATCGTTGCCTAACAGCAAAAACACTTGACGAGAAGCCCTTTATCTCGTAAGATATCTCTAAACGTAGTTGTTATTAGTTGGAAGTGGGGTTGAGTTTTGACCCCGCTTCCTTTCTGTATGTAGATGAGGAGGTCAAATGCAAAACGAAGGTGCAACAAAGAAAATCTTGTCCGCACTAGAGCAGGCTGCACTCAATCACCACATTGATATTGTTGATGTTGAGATTGTTGGTTCTTCTAAGAATCCTGTGGTCAGAGTAAGAATTGACCATGATGACGAGAAGGCAGAGACCATTTCTCTTGATGAGGTTGCTCAGGAAACATCGTGGATCTCAGATACCATCGATGAGCTTGATCCTTTCCCAGCATCATTTACCTTGGAGGTTTCTTCTCCAGGAATGGCACGTCCACTTCGTCGTGCAAAAGACTTTGAGCGCTTTGCGGGAGAAGAGATTCAGCTTCAGACCACTGCCACAGAGGGACGCCGTAAATTTACTGGCAAACTCTTGGGCATTGAGGGTACAACTATCTCAATTCAGACAGAAGATGAGGTCTGTACTGTTGATTTGTCTGAGTTAAAGAAGTGCGTTATTAAACCAGTTTTTGATTTCTCGGCCTCAGCCAAGAAGTAGATAGAGAGGATTATTCATGGCATCTGAAATGATGGAAGCTTTGATGTTGCTTTGCCAGGAGAAGCACATCGATGAGTTGTATCTGCTGGATCGTTTGGAGCAGTCTCTGGCAAAAAGCTATGCTGACGTCCTCCATCTTGATTTTGGCGCCCGTGTCACCATTGATAGGGCTACTGGTCATGTCTACGTTTATGAGCTTGTTCCTAAGGGTGAGCCAGACGAGGAGACTGGTGAGTACACAGAGTTTGATGAGGTAGACGTAACTCCTCCAGACACCAGCCGTATTGCTGCTCAGCATGCTAAGGCAGAGATTAAGACGCTTGTTCGCAACGCTGCTCGTGCACAGATTTATGATGAGTTCCGCGGTCGTATTGGTGACATCATCACTGGTACTGTTCTTCAGTCCACTCCTGATTTCACCATCATTAAGATTCGTGAGGGCGTTGAGGCAGAGCTTCCACACTTTGACCAGCGTCGTTTCCCTGATGAGCGCGATGAGCGTCCAGCAGGTGAGCGCTATCTTCACAACCAGCGCATCAAGGCAATTATTGTTGACGTCCGCGACCCTAATGCAACTCAGCCAGCAGTTCGTGGTGAGCGCCAGCGTCCACCAATTGTTGTTTCTCGTACTCATCCAGATCTTATCCGTCGTCTCTTTGAGCTTGAGGTTCCAGAGGTTTATGACGGTGTTGTAAGCATTCGCTCCATTGCTCGTGAGGCCGGCGTCCGTTCTAAGATTGCTGTCTCTTCCGTTGATGAGCGCCTTGATCCAGTTGGTGCTTGCGTTGGTCCTAAGGGCAGCCGTGTTCGTACCGTAGTTTCTGAGCTTCGTGGAGAGCGCGTTGACGTTGTGCCTTGGTTTGACGATGCTGCTCGTTGCGTTGCATCCGCACTTTCACCTGCACGTGTTTCTCGCGTTATTGTTGATGGCGCTACGGGACACGCAACCGTTATTGTCCCTGATGACCAGCTGTCTTTGGCTATTGGTAAAGAGGGCCAGAACGCTCGCCTTGCTGCTCGCCTAACTGGTCTTCACATTGATATCAAGAACGAGTCCCTTGCTGCAAGCATTCTGAACAACCTTCCTGAGGTTGTTGAAGAGACTGTTGACGAGGAAGAGATTGCTCATCGTTGCAAGTATGTGAGCCCTAACGGAACTCCTTGCCGCAATATGGCAAGACCTGGTTCTGATTTCTGCGGCATTCATGATGACATGGAGAATGCAGAGATTTCTTCCGATCCAGACTCACTGATCTAGGCAACTACGTGTAACTATCCCGTCAACCGGAAGGTTTTCATATATGGCAAAAATGCGTGTACATGACCTTGCCAAAGAATATGGTATGCAGAGCAAAGAATTGCTCGAGCACCTTGCGGACATGAAGATTCCTGCAAAGTCTGCTTCTTCTACGCTTGAAGATGCATATATTTCTATTGTTCGTAAGAAACTCCAGCCTATTATGGAGGCTCGTGCCGCTGAAATCGCAGCTCAGAAGGCTGCCGAGGAAGAGGCTGCTGCCAGGGAGGCAAAGGCTGCTGCAGAGGCAGCAGAGGCTGAGCGTCTTGCTGCAGAGGCAAGACGTGAAGCTGAGCGTGCTGAAGAAGAGAAGAAGCGCGCAAAAGAAGAGGCTGCTCGTAAGAAAGAAGAGGAGCGCCGCCGCGCTGAGGAAGAGAAGAAGCGTCTTGAGGCCGAAGAGGCTGAGCGTAATCGCGTAAAGGACACTGCGCCTAAGGCCGCTCCTTCTTTCAATAACCTGCTTGATCAGATTGCTCAGCAGGAAGAGGTTTTGAAACAGCAGGCTGCAGAGTCTGCTGCTCAGAAGAAGGCCGAGAAGGGACCAAGAAATCACGCTCGCGCTAATGCAAGCGAGGCAAGTGGTGCTCCTTCTCGTCATAACTTCAAAAATGAGCGCGATGACGCCTCCATGTCTGATGAGCGTCCAAATGGTAAGCGCAAGAAGAATCGTCGCGGCGGAGATGACGGAGAAGACCGTTATAGCCGTATGGCCCGTGAGGCTGAGGCTTACAACAGAAGCCGCGTTTTGGATGAGGCTCGTGTTGCTATTGAAGAGGCAAGCCGTGAGTCCACTGGTCGCCGTAAAAAGCGTAAAGAGCGTCGTCAGAAGCAGGCTGCAGAGGCTGCAATGGAGCAGCGTATTGAGGAAGCACTTGCAAACGACCAGGATATTTCCCAGCTTG
>CAUUFE010000014.1:0-19898 GCA_963544415.1 uncultured Atopobium sp. | reverse complement strand
GTGCCCTTGGGAAGTCTACCATCACCAAACGTTGCACTTGCTTTGAGAATTCAAGACTGAAAAGCCCTTATCGGCCAGTTTTTTTAGAAACTGATTTTCCAAAGAGTGCCACATCTTCTCCGATTCGTATCCTGTATAGGAGGGTTAAGCAAGTGCTGTATGAATTTCATTATATACAAGATAGCTTTATTTAGAATCAGTTGAAAGGCACACGTAAGATGGAGAAGTTGGAGTTTAAATGCACTTTACTCGAATATTCCTCCCCACAATCTCTTATGCCCCCAAGGTATCGATCGGAATAACATATATCCCATCTGAACGCCGTCTACGCGCCATCGTTCCCTTACCGAGCAGCACAGCCATAAAACTAGGCTTAGGATTTCTTGCTGCAGGATTAGCAGCCACCTTTCTCGCAACTCTTATGAGATTCGCAGCCGCATCTTCCACTTTAGATTCCCCCATCTTGATTTCAATGGCTGCCCATCGACCATCCATCAATTCAATAATGGCGTCAACCTCAAGCCCATCGGCGTCCGCATAATATCGTAAAGATCCCCCATACGACTTAGGCAAAGCGGAAACGTAAACGGACAAATCATGAATGCAGAGTGACTCAATCAATAAACCAAAAAGCTGTCCGTCTTTAAGTAAGCGTGAAGAGTCGACACCTAATAAACTGGCCACGAGAGACGTATCGCAGAAATATCGTTTTGGTTTCGTGCGCAGCCTTGACTTTGACCTGATTGGCGCATCCCAGCCCGAGAGCTCCTCAATAAAATAGTTGCGTCTAAACTCTTCAAGGTATGAGGATATGGTCCCATCCACCGGAGCTATATTGTCAAAGGCAGCAATATCATCTCTCACGGTACCCAGCGTTGCACTCGTTGCTACATTTCGTGCAAGAGATGCAGCTATGCGGCGGGACAGAAGTGGACTTTTCCCCGCGCGAGGCATGCTTACATCAAAAAGCGCATTAAGATACTCATCGGTAACTGCCCTTGGATCCGCCAATTTTTTTGTTTGAAGAGCCGGCCACCCACCGCGGCATACAATATTGGCTAAATCGGCGAGATCAATATGAGATTGCGCCGGCTGGAAGGAATCTTCAAAGAGTCCCAAAAGAGATACTGCTCCCGTAGAATCTCTAGTCTCTGCAAGACTCATAGTATGCATACGCAACCGTGCAATGCGTCCTGCTCCACTATGTCTTTTTTCATCCTCGGGAGGAGTAGAGGAGCCTGTCAAAATAAACTGTCCCGGCTTATTTGCACTATCATCAATCCTATGACGTACAATATTCCATATAGCAGGTATATCTTGCCACTCGTCAATAACATGAGGGGAATCACCAACAAGAGCAAGCTGTGGATCATCCATATAAATCTGTTCGGATTCATCCACACGTGTCACACTCTCGCCAAATGACTGTGCCGTCCAGGATTTCCCCGACCAACGAGGACCACAAAGTTCTATACCACCAAAGGTATCCAGAAGGACCTGCACCTGTGAATCAATAATACGAGGAATGTATGTTTCCGGCTTAAACTTTGAATATCTCATAAGACCCCCTTCCTCGTAAGAACTATTGTAATGCCTGATGATAGCATAAATTCAACTCTTCATTTATGATTTTCGAGGATTTCCATTTATGATTTTCGAGCTAACTCAACTATGTTTTTCGAGCCATTACATTGATGATTTTCGAAGGATTAACCGCAGTGAGGGTTCACTGAACACCATTGCTCTTTCTAAAGTCCACCGGCGAGAAGCCCTTGTTCCTTCGAAATGCTTCCGTGAACGCACCCGGTTTGCGGTAACCGACCGCCTTACCGACGCTTGCAATCGGAAGATCGGTTTCCTTGAGCAGCCGAACAGCCTCTTCCATTCGTTCCCGTATGACATACGCAGAAGGTGAAAGCCCCGTCGCGGTTTTGAACAGCCTTTTCAGCTTGGTTTGCCCGATGTACAGCTCTGAGGCAAGCCGTGCACAGGAGAGGTCTCCACTCAGGTTGTCGGCAATGTAGGCACTGATATGGCAGATAGCGCGTGTATCATCCTGAGACAGAGCCTTATGTTCTTCGCTTCCATCTTCTCGGGTAGCGTATTCCATAACAAGAGCGACAGCCTCTGCAATCACGCCCTCATAGAACAGCACCGCGGCAATTCCCTTGCCCTGATACGCACGTGCCTTGCGGAGCAAATCGACAAGTTCGGGAAGATCATGTTTTCCGTCAACTTTGATAAAGGCTTCCCGGACATCTCTGATATCCCCAAACCTGCTTTGTAGATAATCCCGATAGTAGTCGGGAGAAATAGTGATAGACGAAGCCCTTGCTACGGCCCCTTTTGAGAATCGCATCTCATATTCTTCATTCTCACCCCCAAGATATACCATGATGGCCCCCGGAGCGAGCGGCGCACCCTGACGTTGCACCATACCCTTGACATCATCGTAGCATCCCAGGCAGATGTGCTCGGTACAGCGGTACCGCATGATCCCGCTTTTTGCAAAGTTCATCCTGAATGCATTCACGGCAAAAAGACTTCCGCGAAAGTACGCCCAGTACTCACCGGATCCCAGCTCATTTTCAAAGGTGTGTAGGACGCCTTCAGGGCCATAACCACGAACTTCCTTCAAAGGCTTGAGATCCCATCCCTGAAACGCCCCACGGTAAAGATCTGTCTCAATACTTTTCATCTTCCTTCCTTTCCGCTCGTCCGGTTCCCAGGCTTCTTCCTTGATCAGGCCTTCTCATTCCGTATAGGGACGCATCTCATCAATGCAGTTGTCAGGAACATGCTGTTTATCCATTATAAAGCAGAGTTTCCTATAGCTAACAATTGATCGGCGAATCGATCGATGTGCATCGATATAAAGAGTCGACAGTAAGGAGGATCATCTATGAAAGCAGAAGTTGAAAGCTCCAAAAATACCAGGTGGGTCATGCGCGACGTCCTTACATTTGTAATATTCAATCTCATCATCATGATACTTATCACGGTGGCAAAAGTAGTCGAAGACATGCTGTTGGCACCACAAAATACGTTCTTCGTCGGATCATGGCTGTTTCCGTTACTGGCAACACCGTTCTATCTCGTCATGGCCGACCGCATCGGCAAACGTGGCGTACTTTCCGGATCGATCCTCATATTTGGTGTCCTCTACACCTTCATGGGCGGACTCTACTGTGCACCGGTCGCTATTGTGGGCGCAGTCATAGGCGAGCTGGTTATGTGGGGTAAAGATTCTTATCACGATATCAAACGCGTCATCGGCGGCTATATCGTCTATTGGGTGACGTTTGGTTTTTATGGAATCATACCGTATGTACTGTTCAGAGAAGCCTACATGAAACAGTTGGAAACCTACTACAATGCCGCCGACGTTACCGCGATGATCGCCCAATATACCGAACTCCCCTGGATCCTTCTGATGATGGCTTTGTTTGCAGCGGGAACGATCGTTGGCGGCCTTATTGGATCAAAATTCTTGAAAAAACACGTCCGTAAAGCGAAAATCGCATGAACGACATGGAAGAGACGGACATCAAGTGCGGTCTTCTCGGCCTTGATCCAAGAACACATCTGTTGTCGTTCTTTCTTGTGGGGATCGTATCCATGCTGATAGTGAACCTCCTTGAGACGGTGCTTTTACAGGCATTCGCTACAGCTTATCTCGCCGCAAACGGACGGACGAGAAGTGCGACAAGGACCTGTGTGAGCTTCACAGTCATATGCGGCCTGAGCTTCCTTCCCCTCCCAGGGCTGTACGGAGTTCTTTTTGTAAGCATGCTGCACATGATTCCCCCGTTTACGACCGGCTGCGCGTTCTTCTCGCTTTCTCCTTCGGCGATCATGTGCGCACTCGACCGGTGGCATCTCCCGCAAAAATTCCTCGTTGGGATCTGCATGATATTCAGATTTGCCTCGATCCTTCCGTTTGAGATGCGCTCAATACTTCGCGGAATCCGCATGCGGGGCATCTTCCCCAGCTTACTGGGTATTGTGAGACACCCCGCGCTCGCATACGAATGCTTTTACACGCCGCTTGTCATGCGCTCGCTGAGACTCTCAAACGAACTCGCCGCATCGGCCGAACTGCGAGGGATTGGGATAGGTACAGGACGAACGTCGGTATATCACGTGGGATTCACCTTGCGCGACGCAATGTGCGCTCTTGTTGTAACTGCAGCCGTCGCCGGCATATATGCGTTGGAGGCGGTTTTGTGAGAGGTACGGAAACCGTCGCTTTGAAGAACGTTTCGTTTTACTACCTCGACGAGTCTGAGCTTTCAGATGAAACATCAGCTGATAGTGAGGTATCAGCCGGCAGATACGAATCTACGGAAAGCTGTGTACAGGATATCTGCCTCAACATCCCGGCAGGCTCATGCACCGTACTCTGCGGACGCTCCGGCAGCGGAAAATCAACGGTTCTGCGCCTGATCGACGGCCTCGCAGGAACCTTCTTTCCCGGCGAGAAGAGCGGAGTGGTCCTTGTACACGGAACGGACGTGTTTGATCTGTCCCCGCGCAATCGCACGAAAAGCATAGGCGTAGTCACACAAGATCCGAGAAGTCAATTCTTCATGGGGACGGTAGGCGACGAAATTGCATTTTCCCTGGAAAATCTGGGTACTGATCCCTCAGATACGATCAAGTTCGTCCAAGAGGCGGCAACACTCAGCGGTGTCAGCCGACTTCTTGCCGAGAAGCTCACCGAGCTCTCAAGCGGACAAAAACAGCGCGTCGCTCTTGCGGCTGCAATAGCCAACCGTCCGCAGATCCTGATACTTGACGAACCCACCTCGAATTTGGATGCAGAGGGGTCTCAGTCGCTTATCAAGATCCTCGGAGAGCTTAAAAGAAACGGCGTGGCACTGATCATCTCCGAGCATAGACTCCATCAATTTTTGCCTGTAGCCGATGAGTTTGTATATCTTCAGGAAGGACGCATAGCCGCTCGGTGGGATGTCGAGAAGTTCACGTCTCTTTCCGAACACGAAACGGCAAAGTTTGGGCTTCGACACCCCGACATGAAATCCGACTCTGAAATCAAGTCCTATCCCGCAAAGGATGCGGACGGTTGGCACATGACAGATGTGACCTATCTATACCCTTCAACAAAACGCGGAATCAAGGGCATTACCGCTGAATTTCCATTCGGATCCGTAACGGTCATATGTGGTGAAAACGGAACAGGCAAAACTACGCTCGCAAAAGTCCTTGTAGGAGCCGCTCGAGAGCAGAGAGGCATCGTCGCCAGAAACGGGAAACATCTTTCCCGTAAAGAACGCCGCCTCCTCAGCTACTTTGTCATGCAGGACGTTGACTATCAGCTGTATGCCGGCAGCGTAGCGGACGAAGTGGTGCTTGGCCGACAGGTGGATGATGCACTCAAGGCACGCGCCTGGGAGGCACTGGCAGCTTTTGGTCTGACGGATTTGGCCGACCGACATCCGGCCAGTCTTTCCGGCGGGCAGAAGCAGCGCGTCATACTTGCGACGGCATACTGCTCAGATGCCGAGCTTATTGTACTTGACGAGCCCACAAGCGGACTTGACGGACACGGGATGCACGAGGTGGTGCATTGGTGCCGCAAACTCGCATCCGAGAAAAAAGCAGTTGTGGTTATAACGCACGACGAACTGTTGGCGCAACTGGCAGGCGATTACATCGTTGACTTGTCATTGCAGAAAAGAGATTGATGTCTCCATGAGTCACATTACGCCAAAAAACCGGACGGCACGTCCCAGTGCATTTTCAAAGCTTTTCTATTTTATGCGGCCCGACAGGAATCGAATGCTCTTCTCGCTTCTTCTAGCATGCATAGGCGAGGCGGCAGGCATGGTTCCTTATATTGTCGTTGCCTTACTTGCCGCGGGATTGGCGGAAGGGACGCTCACGCTTGAGTCAGCTGCTCTCCTATCAGCCGCAGCAGCAGCGGCCCAGATTGCAAAGTTCCTGTTCACCTGGCGCTCTTCCATGATCAGCCACGGGATCGCCTTCAAGGCTCTACGCACCATGCGTGAGCAGATGGCAGAGAAGATGGCTCGTGTGCCCATGGGGACCATCGTCGACACGCCGACGGGCACGTTCAAGAACCGGTTCGTAGACAACGTGAACCAACTTGAGGACGCCATTGCGCACTTCATGCCCGAGCTTCCAAGCACGGTATTTGCGCCGCTTTTGGCAATGATTATCGTATTCGCCATCAACTGGCGTATGGGACTTGCCGGGATTGCCACGATCCCCTTATGCCTGCTCTTCTATCTTGGCATGATGCGGGACTATAAGCCCAAAATGGCCCGCTATATTGCGAGCGAACAGCGGATGAACTCAACGCTGGTAGAGTATGTCAACGGTATCCAGGTGATCAAAGCGTTCGGACGCACCGCATCCTCATACGGCTCGTTTTCCGAGGCGGTAGCCGAATATCACGACTCCACGCTTGCATGGTTTCACCAAAGCTGGATATGGATGGCGGCGATACGGGCTATCGTCCCCTGTACGCTGCTCTTCTCGCTACCGCTCGGCGTTTGGCTACTTTCGGTCGGACGGATCACATTACCTGCCTTCATGGTGTGCATCACCATCCCATTGGGATTCATCGGAGGAATACTCAAGTTCTCCCAGGCGGCAGGCCAAATTTCACGTATGGATACCTGCCTGAACGTAGTCTGGGACTTTTTAGGAGAGCCTGAGCTCTCACGGCCAAGTGAGCGCGTAATGCTTGACGGCAAGTCATTCACTTTTGAGAACGTCTCTTTTTCTTATCATGAGGGTATGGAAGTGCTGCACGATATCAACTTTAAGACGGAGCCGGGGCAGATCACGGCTATCGTAGGACCCAGCGGATCGGGCAAATCAACGGTAGCTAAGCTTATGGCCGGTTTCTGGGATGTACGTTCCGGATGCATTTCATTCGGCGGTACCGATGTGCGAGACATTCCCTTCGAGCAGCTTATGGAGCACGTCTCGTATGTGGCACAGGACACGTTTTTGTTTGATAGGACCATCGCCGACAACATCCGCATGGGCATGCCGGATGCAACCGATGAAGAGGTCGAGACTGCTGCACGTGCAGCCGGCGCTCATGAGTTCATCAGCCGGCTTCCTCAAGGGTATCGCACTCCTGCCGGTGAGGCAGGTGCAAGGCTTTCCGGCGGCGAGCGCCAACGCATCACCATTGCCCGCGCCATCTTAAAAGATGCTTCCATCGTCATTCTTGATGAGGCCACTGCCTATGCCGATCCTGAAAACGAAGCTCTGGTAGAGCGAGCCTTGAGCAAGCTTGTAGCAGGAAAAACACTTGTTACTATCGCCCACCGCCTATCAACGATCACAGGCGCCGACCAGATCCTCGTCATGGACGACGGACGCATCGTTGCGCGCGGACGTCACGGTGAATTGCTGAAAACCTGTCCTTTGTATGCTCGCATGTGGAAAGAACATATGAGCTCTACCGTCAACGCAGAAGAGGAGCCCTCATGTTTGCAATAATGAAACGCATCCTTGACTTGGCCGGAAGCTTCTCACCGGCATCACGCCGCAGCCTCATGGCAGGCATGGTCTGTAATGTCATTAAAGCGTTCTTCATGTCCGGAATGCTCATAGCGGTATGGTGGGCCCTTGAGATGCGAAGCCACCTGAGCGCCGGAGTTGCCCTGCAATGTTTAGGGATCCTCGCCATCAGCGTAGCGGGTCAGTTTGCCTTCCAATATCTCGTGGACATACAGATGGACGCCGAGGGGTTCCACATCTTCCGTGATCTGCGGCTACGGGTGGGCGACCGCTTAAAAGGCGCTCCCATGGGCTACTTCTCAGAGCAGCGTCTCTCGGCGATAACCACCACACTCACTACCACGGTGCACCAACTCGAAGAGTTCATGACCATCTGTCTCACGGGACTCTCGGGCGGCGTAGCTATGGCAGTGATCATGAGTCTGTTCTTCCTGTTTCAAGCGCCACCGGTTGCCTTCATTACCTTTGTCGGCATTGCCGTAGGCCTTATTGTTTTGGATTGGCTGAGAAGACGCTCGACCGCCGTCACACGGGAGGTCACTGCCGCACAGGAGGAAATGACTGACAAGGTGATCGAATACGCCCGCGGCATGGCTGTATTGCGGGCATTCGCGACACCCGATGACGCACTTGCCGCAGCGAAGGCATCCTTTGAGCGGAAACGCCAGGCAGATTACGATCAAGAGCAGGCGGCACAAGGTATCCTCAAGCTCTATGCGCTCGTGTTCAACCTTGCAAGCTGCGGAGTTCTTCTCGCCGCATGCACACTGTATCTGACAGGCGCTCTGTCTCTCTCGTGGGCGCTCACGCTGCTGGTTGCCGCTTTTATGATCTACGGAGAGCTTATCAGCGCGAACAACAGTGCGTTTCTCACCAAGAAGATCGAAGGAGAGCTTAACCGCATTGACGAGGTATGTTCAGTGCCAAAGCAAGACCTTACGGATGAGACGCTCTCACCCGACGGATTTGCCCTGGCCATGGAAGATGTCTCATTCGGCTACGGAGACGGTCGTCGTGTCATAGACGGAGTAACGCTTTTTATTCCCGAAGGCTCAACCTGCGCACTTGTCGGCCCGAGCGGCTCGGGTAAAACGACGCTGGTGAATCTGCTTGCGCGCTTTTGGGATGTCGATAAGGGTCACGTTACCATCGGCGGCATTGATGTCCGCGAGGGAACGGCGGAAAGCCTGCTTGCAAACATATCGATGGTGTTCCAGAGCGTATACCTGTTCAATGACACCGTCGAGAATAACATTCGCTTTGGTCGCCCCGATGCACCGCGCGAAGAGGTCATTGCCGCAGCAAAACGCGCACGCTGCCATGATTTCATTATGGAACTTCCTGACGGCTACGACACGGTGCTTGAGGAAGGTGGGGCAAACCTTTCCGGTGGAGAGCGCCAGAGAGTATCCATTGCACGCGCCATCATGAAGGATGCGCCGATCGTCATCCTTGACGAGGCTACGAGCTCGGTCGACCCGGAAAACGAGCACCTGCTTATGCAGGCAGTAACGGAACTGACACGAGGAAAGACCCTTGTTACCATTGCACATCGCCTGAACACGGTGCGCGATGCTGACCAGATTCTTGTGATCGACGGCGGGCGCATCGTTCAGCGTGGTACACATAATGAGCTAATGAAGGAGGCTGGTATCTACCGGCGCTTTATCGAGATGCGCCGGGAAGCTGCTGGATGGCGTATCATACGCTCTTAAACTTCATGGCTACAACTCTATTGTCACTTATAACTTTTCGTCACAGTGGCAATTGCCGCATCCGTCTCTCCAGCAACTGTCTGTAAGAGTGCACGGTCTGCTTTGGCACCTCCACGGCGAGACCATTCGCACAAGGTTTCAACCCAGTACATTACCATGGCTGACGCCTTAAGGTGCATTGAGAAAGCATCATCATGTGCCGTACGTAGTGAAATTTTGGAAGTTCTTCTCTACATACAAGCTTCTCAAGAATTTTCTCAAGCTTTTCAAGGTTTTTACCCTTCCTTTTTGCGTCAAAGAGACATCAAAAAGAGCTTGGTTGCATGCAACCAAGCTCTTTTACATAACAAGTTATGAGGGGCCAATACCTTAGCTTAGGACAACGCCGCCAAGCCAGCCCCACCTTGGAGTACTCAAAGCACCAAGCTGAGAAATCCAAGAACTCAAGCTCTGGCTTCTTACAATACCAGAGAGGCAATGCCTGACCATGCCGCCACCAATGTAAATACCAACGTGGCCGTAAATCAGAGCTGCAGCAGAACCACCAAGGGTTGGAACAGCAATAATCATGCCAGGCTCAATAGCGCTCTGATCAGTAGAGTAGCACCAGGAATAGTACATATCACAAGCGTTGCCATAGAAGGTGCCAACACCTGCGTTTGAGAAGACATTAGAAACCCAAGCAGCACAGAAGCCAGCACCGGTAGATCCGGTATAGCCTGCAGCATTAACAACTGCAGCAGCAGAACCAGAACCAGCAGAAGAGGTTCCTCCTCCGCCACCGCCACCATAGTAGCTACTACCGCCATCGCTGTTGCTTGATGCAGCAGCACGTTGAGCAGCAACACGCTCTGCCTCCTGCTGAGCAGCAAGAAGTTCAGAATCACGCTGGGCAATAAGCTCTTTGACATTGTCATCAAGATTTGCAACAACGTTTGCTGCGTCTGCCTGACGAGCAGAAATGTCATTAAGCTGAGACTCCTGAGAA
This sequence comes from uncultured Atopobium sp., assembly GCA_963544415.1. Classification (GTDB taxonomy): domain Bacteria; phylum Actinomycetota; class Coriobacteriia; order Coriobacteriales; family Atopobiaceae; genus Lancefieldella. The sequence goes on along the minus strand of CAUUFE010000014.1, from coordinate 9,671 downwards.
GCACGGAGATTCTCAAGCTCAGCCTTCTTATTCTCTAGCTCGGTCTTCTCGGACTGAAGAGCAGCCTTATCAGACTCAAGAGCGGCCTTCAGGTTCTTAACTTCCTCAATCATCTTCTGATCGGACTCAGAAATCTTGTCGAGGTAGTAAATGTTAGAAGTGAGCTCCTCAAAGCTTGCAGAAGAAAGAATCATCTCCAAAGCACCAGCTGGGCCAGCCTTGTAGTTGCTGGACATACGAGCGCCAAGTTCTTTTCTCTTCTCGGCAATCTGAGCTTCCTTTTCAGAAATCTCTTTCTGCTTAGCATCAATCTGATTCTGCTTATCTGCAATCTGATCAGAAATAGCGCCAATCTGAGAGTTAGTGTCATTGAGGCTTGCCTGCATGTTGGAGACTTCATTAGAGATCTCATCGAGCAGCTTCTGAGCAGCATCGTAATCGCTACGAGCAGCATCAATCTGAGCCTGGGTAACACCAAAAGCAGGACGGGTGTTAATCAGAGATGCAGTAACGGCAGCGGCAGCAATGCCCATGCCGGCAAAAATCTTAAGAGCATCACGACGATTGAAAAGAGCAGCGCTCTGCTCCTCAATGGTTGTGCCTTGCTGTTTCTTTAAACTCATAAGGGTCTCCTAGAACGTTTAGTAGTACGGTGTGACCTTTGAGAGACTATTCTACCCGAGATACACGATGATATTCAAAAAGATACGTAATTTACAAACTCCCCGAAACAAATTTTGGGGAGTTTTGGCTCTAAATTGTGAGGTCAGAGATAGGATTTAGCGGTTTTCAATATGTGCAACATTTTTTATTGAAATGGTAATCCTACCGTCAGACTCATGAGAAAATTCTAGGTAACCTGGACGATCCGTTAGGTTTGAGGGAAATGAAATTTCAATTCCTGTATCGGTGCGAATCTTATGATTCTTTGCAATCCTGTTAGCAACACCGCGTTTAACAGGAACTTCTTCAGGGAGCTCTCTACTTGCCACCTGAGCCTCGTACTTTTCCTGAATCTCAGGACGCTCCTCAAAGATGCGCTTACCAACCTTGATAGGGTCTACTACCTCTTCTACCTCTGCTGCTTCTGCAACAGCAGCCTTAGCACGAGACACCTCAACGGCAGGCTCAAGACCATATTCTTCTGCCAAGTCTTGAACAATAACAGTTACCTCGCCAATAACTTCATGACTAGAAGCCTCCGATGAGCACTCAAGGAAGAGTTCTGGGATGATGAACTTTCCCTCTCCTGCTACAGAGCGATCATGATCGTGGAAATCAATAGCACCAGTATCCAGGTCGATGACTGCATATGAATCAACCTTTTGCGTTGGAGATGGCAGCGTTGCATCTTGGCGCAAAATCTCATTTGCAGAGCCGTTGACGTCATGAATAAAGGCCTGCTTGCGTGGGAGAAGCACGATGGCAAAAAGACGTCTTCCCTCACCCTCAAATGCCTCAGCCTGAGCGTCCTCATCGTCTGCAGCAGCACTAGCAAGCGCCTGGCCAGCATCGGTATCAAGGTAGTCCGCCACAAGAAGATCGCACTGCTCAACGTCATCTGCGCGACGAAGCTCTTCCCAGAACCACTGAGCAATCTGATGAGAAAACTCTACAAACTCAACGTCTCCGTGGGCATACTCCTGAAGACCTCCAGCAAAGTTACTGGTAGGAGCAAACTCTCCGTGCCTGGACTCTGGATTTGCCGTAATTTTACGCAGTCTACGCTGTACGTATGACTTTGTCTGACGATCCTCTAAATCCAAGGTAGATTGAGAGAAGTATTTAGTTCCCGTCTCAAAATCAAAGACGTGAAGAATTGCCTTAGTAACTCTAAGCATGTAAAACCTCGTTTATTGCAGATGTTTTGCTGGCGAGAAATCCTAGTGCTTGACGCACATCAGAGGATCGCCAATCTTAACCAGTGGACGACCACCAATCAGTGTTCCAGACTCACCAATCAGATCGATGCGCTCATACTGATCTGCATTAACAACGGTAACGACTACAACGTTCTCATATCCTGCTTCTTCAATAGCAGCAGCATCAAATGAAATCAGTGGAGTACCGGCCTTGACCTCATCGTTAGCGTGAACGTAACGGGTAAAGCCCTTACCGTTCATCTCGATGGTACCAACACCAATGTGAATCAAAATCTCAATACCAGTATCAGTGGTAAGGCCAATTGAGTGATTGGTTACGTTAGTTGCGGTAACGCGAGCATTGCAAGGAGCATAAACGCAATCAAGACCAACGGGCAAAATGCCATAGCCCTGGCCAAAGAGACCGCTTGAGATTACCTCATCGTGAACCTCTTGTACGCTTACCAGGACACCAGAAACTGGTGCATAGATAGTGTCTTCCCTAGTAGCAAATGTAGCCTTCTGAGGCTGCTCTGCTCCGTTAGAAGGAACAAACACATTTTTAACCTTTGACCAAAGACCCATAATGCCTCCTTGAGTATGTGCTCTGCACAGATACCATCTGACATAACGTTTCTATTTTACCTAAGCGAGAAGGACGAATGCTCCACAGAGGAACATCCGTCCTTCTTTCACGAATTTACAACACGGCGACGCAACTTACTGCATTCTCTTGGCACCTCTAAAGATGATCGAACGTGCAGCAAAAAAGGTAACCAGGAAGTATCCGCCATACAAAGCAGCTACTACTGCAACCACTCCACCAATGCTGCTAGCTACATCAAAGTTGCCAATCGACTTAATGACAGAAACCATAATGGACATCGCACAAGTAGCGTGCGCAGCTGCCATAAGCAGTGGGAACAGGAAGTACACACCAATCTGAACAAAGAGTGCGCGACTTGCAAGGCCCTTCTCGGCACCAAGTTCTGCAAGAACTTGATACGCACGAGCGTTGTCCGATGCCTCGGAGAGCTGCTGAAGTGCCAGAATAGCGGCGCACGCAATGAAGAGTACCAGGCCAATGTACAGCGCCAGATACGTCACAATACCAGAGAATCCAGCAGTCGATTGAATGTACTCGGAAGCGGTGACCACAAGCATTAAAGAATAAGGATCGGAATCGCTACCAGTTACGGCGCCATCACCAAAGTACTGCTTAATTTGACCCTGGAACTGCGTTTCAGAAGCATCGCCTGGGGTTTGATAGTTGCCTAAGATATATGAGTTGGTCAAAACAACGCTTGAAGGGAAGCTTTGATCAGCAACAACCACAATTCCAAATGCTGGCATAAGTGCAGGTCCACCTTGTGTTTGGGCAATATCAAGCGTTCCACCAACAGCATGAAGTTTGTGACCCTCAATGGTGAGTTCAGGATTATTAGCAAGAGAATCCTGCCAGTATTTTGTGAGATTAGTATCAAGCGTCCAAACCATATAGCCGTCAGTACCAAAGTCAACAGGCTCAAGACCAGATGCAACACGCAGTTTGTTGTACTGAGAAGCTCGCATCAGAGTTACGTTTTTCTGCGCAGGATCTTCCTGGCCACTATAGCCGGTAAAGTAATCACTAAAGCGCTTGCCTGTTACAGCGTCAATAGAACTATACGTAAAACTAGGCGTTGTTGGATCACTTTGAGCAAAGTATGTATCTACCTGGAAGGCATTTTTGATAGTTTTATCCCACTCTGGATCTAGCTTCTGCACTACAGAGAGATAGTCATATGAATCCGCTGGACCAGGGGTATAACTGCGCTCTGAGCCTGGATTGATCGATACAGAAACATCGTACGTTTTAAGCTTGGAGAAACTGACGTTCAAAGAGTCAACAAGCGAGAAACCCGTACCAAGTCCACAGACTGCCACAAAAAGCATTGCGCAAACCAAAGAGATAGAAACCCAAGCAGTATTTACGCGGGCATTAAACTGGCGCAGGATAAACGAGTGAAGACCCTTGTAGTAGAAACCTTTCTGTGTCTGCATAAATCTGAGCAAAAAGCCAGAAATCGAGAAGAAAAAGAGTGCTGTACCCACAGACACTAAAGCCGTAGCCATGGCAAACTCTTCGTTTACCTCTTTGAAACCATTATGCTGAAGCAAGCTATAAGAATAAGCAATGATTCCAAGAGAAGCCAAGAAAAGCAGCACTGAGGCGGTAAGATTTCTTACCTTGACAGTCTGAGTTACTTTATCTGCGTTAAGAAGATCAATAAGCTTATAGCGAGATACGGTGGTGACGTTAAAAATCAGTGCAACCACAAACATAACCACAAAATAAATTACCGTTTGAATCAGAGCAGTTTGCGAAAAGACAAATTTGAACGAATCAAGGGCTGTGTTAAACATATGGGCTGTTGCAAACATCATAAATTGAGAGATAAAAATACCTGCAACAAGTCCAACTACCAGGGCGAGAAAACCAACAAGTAGTGTCTCAATACTCATAATCTTAGAGACATTTCTCTTGGTCATTCCCAGTATCTGATACATGCCAAATTCTTTTTTTCTACGACGAATCAGAAACTGATTCGCATAGACAACAAGAAATCCCATAATAACGGCAAGAAAAACGCTTACTCCAGAGATGGTATTACTCAAAAGTTGAACAATGTTTCTCTGGTCTTCAGAAAGGTCCAACACCATAGATTGTTGGCTAATTGAATTGAAGGAATAAAACAGAGCAACGCCTACCGCCAAGGTCAGAAAGTAAATACTGAAATCGCGCAGTGATTTCTTTACGTTGCCCAGCGCGATTTTACTGTACATCAGCACCCTCTCCTCCCAGGAATGAAACAACGTCCATAATCTGGTCAAAGAACTGCTTACGGGGTTTCTCGCCACGAACTATCTCATTAAAGATGCGGCCATCTTTAATGAAAATAACGCGATGAGCATAAGAAGCTGCGTAAGAATCGTGAGTGACCATGGCAATAGTTGCGCCATTACGGTTGAGGTTCTCAAGACTCTCCAGAAGTGTACGAGCGTTCTTTGAATCCAGAGCGCCAGTAGGCTCATCTGCCAGGACCAACGAAGGGTTGGTAACAATTGCTCGAGCAGCAGCAACACGCTGACGCTGGCCACCGGACATCTCGTAAGGAAACTTGTCCAGCACCTCAGTAATCTGAAGCAGCTTGGCAACGTTTTCTACGCGCTCCAAAACTTCCTGAGCGCGGACGTGACCAATAGTTAGTGAGAGCGCGATATTCTCGCGAGCAGTAAGGCTGTCAAGCAGGTTTGCGTCCTGGAAAATAAAGCCCAAGCGGTCACGTCTAAAGGCAGAAAGCTCTGCACCGCGCAGACTGGAAAGTTCTTGGTCATCAATAAAGATGTGGCCCGCAGATGCCTGGTCAATGGTAGAGATACAGTTCAAAAGCGTCGTTTTGCCAGAACCAGAAGGACCCATGATAGCGACAAACTCACCGCGAGCTACAGAAAGATTAATACCGTCCAGTGCCTTGGTAATATTTCCACGAGTTCCATAGTACTTCTCGAGGTTTTGGCAAACCAAAACGGTGCGTGGGGTAAGTGCTGAAGATTGTCCAGCCACAACAGTTGGCTGAGTTGGAGTTACTTGAGTAGCTGCCATGTTGCGTCCTTTCATTGGGAGCGAGTAAATCTTGAGATATATACTCCGTCACTACCGTTTACGTTGCCATCGATTGACCTTACGGAAACCTTACGCTTTTCTCACTTTGATGTGTCAAAATATCACTATCAAGCATACGGGAGGGGCATGCTATGCAGTTAGTAATTAAAAGATTTGGGCAGCTTACCGCTAAAGAGTTATATCAAATTCTTTCTCTAAGAGCAGAAACGTTTATTGTTGATCAGCAGATTATGTACAACGATCTTGATAACGTTGATCAAGTTTCTACCCATGTCTTTTATCAGGATACTGACTCGGTAGCTGCATATTTGCGCATCATTGATGCAGGACAGTCATACAACTCCCCTCTTATTGGTCGCGTATGTGTTAGCAACAAAGGCGCTGGTATTGGTTCAAAACTACTGCATGATACCCTTGATTACCTGGCACAAGAAAATAGTGCTTCCAAGGTGTTAGTTGAGTCGCAACTCAAAGCTCAGCCCTTCTACGAGCGCGCTGGATTTACGCAGGTATCTTCTAAGGTGCTTGATCACTTTGGTGTCCTTCACCATGTACTCTCCTTTGACCTTGATGCATATCGTCAGACGAGAAACACAATTAATATTGATGACGTGCACGTTTCAATCCGACCGCTTGAAACAGCCGATTTGCGCTCGCTGCAGAAGCTTAGCGTAGAGACATTTGTAGATACCTTTATTGACTCAAATACAGCAGATGACTTAGCAAGTTGTATTGACTCGCTCTACAACACAGAAAAGCTTGCCCGTGAGCTTGCTGCTAAACACTCATATTTCTATTTTATTGAGGTAGAAGGTCAAGTAGCTGGTTACCTGAAGCTCAATACGCGTTATGAGCAGACTGAGGGTCAGCGCGATGACTCACTTGAAATTGAGCGCCTCTATATTCTTCCGCACTACAAAGGCCTGCACCTTGGATCAAAGCTCATGAAATTTGCCCTTGATCTGGCAAAAGAGAAGGGTAAGAAGCGCGTGTGGCTGGGTGTCTGGGAACACAATGAGCCTGCTAAGGCATTTTATTCACATTGGGGATTCAAGCGCTTTAGTCAGCATACCTTCCCAGTAGGAAGCGATCCTCAAACGGATGAATTGTGGGAACTACTAATTGAGAACTAACGCAATTGCTGTTAAAAGACTCAAAACCAAAAGTGCATAGGTAATTATTTTTCTTTCTCTAAATTTGACTATCCTAAAAATTTGCAAGAGGAAGATAGAGACAAAAATGCATGCACTTATCTGCTGTGAATAAGGGAATACTTCTGGATAAAAATGAATTGCTGTATTCAGTACGAGCAAAGCAGCTACGATGTAGTCTGCTTTGCTCGTATTTTCATTATTAATTAGTTTCATTTTAAATCCGTAAAAGACTGGTTGAACGTAATAGAAAAGGTCGAACCTTTACCAATTGTACTGCTCACAGCCAGCTTAAGGCCCATCTTATTACAGAGTTCATAGCAGAGATAGAGACCCATACCGGTAGATTTTGCGTACTTACGTCCATTTTGGCCGGTAAATCCCTTATCAAAAATTCGAGAAAGATCCTCTTCAGGAATACCAATGCCATTATCTTTAATGAAGAGAGTGGTTGAAGTAGTTCCCTCACGTGGCTCTGAGACAGAGGCAGAAATCCAAACGTTCTTCTCGCCAGGTGCAAGCTCTGGATTTGAATACTTTGCAGCGTTAATGAGGAGCTGTCGCAAAATAAATTCAAGCCACTTTGGGTCAGCCTTGACCACGTGGGCCAAGTCGTCAAAATGCGGAGAAACACCAGCGTCAATGAAGACGCGTGCGTTGTTTTTAAGAGCATCTTTTACGATGGACTGCAAATTGACGTCTCGAATAGAAAAATCTCGATCTACAGATGCGCTGCGTGCATAAAAGAGCGCTTGCTCTACCAGAGTTTCAATCTTGGTAAGTTGCGTTTGCACGTCATCCATAGGTAGCGATGGATTATTCTGAGCAACCAAATGAGCTGCAGCGATGGGAGTCTTAATCTCATGCACCCACATCTCAATGTACTCGCGATATTCCTTTGATCGCATATGCTCATCAGCAAGCTGGTCCATCATAGACTTGGACATGCTTGAAAGCGCGTCCTTAAAAAGCTTCTCCTCCAGCGTTGAAGGAGTGTCCAGCATGGTAGGAACCAGATAGCTCTCTTTATCAGTTGCTGCTAAATTCTCAGCAAGCTGCTGGTAGAACCAACGACGATGAAAATAATCGGCTAGAAGTGCCGCTGTTCCTACCACCCACAAAACCAGGATACAGTAGGCAATGGCAAACGCGTTAAGTCCAACACCCTTAAGCATAAAGCCAATTAACGTGCTGCTAGCTATAAGCGCAAGAAAGAAAATAGTTCGATTTTTTAGATACTTAAAAAACGTCATGACAGCCTACTCAATAACGTAGCCAAGTCCGCGGCGCGTCATCACAAAGTCCTCAACGCCAATGCTTGCAAGAGTATTTCTGAGATGGCTAATGTTGACCGTCAACGTATTGTCATCAACAAACTCATCCGACTGCCACAGCTCTTCTTGAATACGCTGGCGAGAAACAACCGTTCCTGCATTTTGCATCAAAAGCGAAAGTATCCTGAGCTCGTTTTTAGTCAGCTCAACGCTTTTCTGATTTGCAGAGACCTTGCATGAAGAAGAATCAAGTGTCACGCCTGCATGTGAAAGCTTTGTTCCTGTTGTGACATCACTATTTGCGCGCCTCAAAACCGAAGTTATGTGCATAAGCAAAATCTGGGTGTTATAGGGCTTGGCGATAAAATCGTCCGCTCCTAACGAGAGCACCATAAGCTCATCAAGGTCAGTATTTCTGCTGGTAACTACAATGATGGGAACGTTTGAGAGCTGTCGTACTTCTCGACAAATCTGTTGTCCGTCAATGCCAGGAAGGTTGAGGTCAAGCAGAACCAGGTCTGGATGCGCGGCAACAATTTGTTGAGGTGCAGACTCAAAAGACGAGAGAGCCTGGGCCTCAAAGCCGTTTCTTTGCAGCATGAGCACCAGCTCTTGCTGAATCTGATGATCATCTTCTACTACCAGGATTTTTGTCATATGTGCTCACCTCCTGCTGTGCTATGCAAGTCCCACAAAGCGCTGGGCGTTTTCCCACAGTATGGTATACGTCTTCTCTTTGGGGATATCAAGTCGCTGCCAACGAAGCTCCGCCAAACGCTCAACCGTGTGCACCACCATCGCTGGCGTGCACTCCCCTCCGCGCAAAGGCTCTGGCGCCATGTAGGGAAAATCCGTCTCTGAGAGCAGTTGAGTTTCTGGGCATGAAATCATTGCAGCTCGAATATCATCAGAGCGCTTAAACGTTGCTGCACCACCAAAGGCTACAAAGCAACCAAGGCCTGCAAAAGGCTTCATGACCTCAGGACCATCGGTGTAGCAATGCAGGTCACAGCCCACCTTAGGCACACCCATACGGTTTAGTATTTCAAGCGCCAAATCATGTGCGTGCGCATTATCAGCACCATCACGTAAGTGAAGCTCAACACGTTGATTGCTCTCATGTGCAATGGAGAGCTGGCGTTCAAATGCTTGGCGCTGGACCTCTTCTGGAACCTCACAGTACGGTCCAAAATCAAGGCCAATCTCTCCCACGCCGACGCAAAGAGGGTGCTCAAGTAACTCAAACAAGCGCTTTTCAGCCTCTTGGTTATAGTCTGGTGCACTATAGGGATGCGCACCAACCACAAAATACGTGTGCTCAAACAAATACTCTGCAGGTAAATCACAGGGAACGCAGAGATCTGCTTCGACCAGCTTTGTATAAGCAGCGTGAGCCTGACTCAGAGTATCCTCAAACCAAGTGATAAAAGCGCTGGTATCTGCCCACTTACGGGGAAACTCCGTAGCAATATCTACGGGAACAATAAGCATGCGAACGCCCGCTGCTGCTGCTCGTGCAAGAGACTCTGCAGCGCTGTGCTCGTGGAGGCTGCCCAAATGGCCATGGGTATCGGCAACAGGCGCCAAAACACGCGGCGCTGGGCGAGGCGTACCGTAAATATCATGGAATAGCTGACCGTCAGAAAACGAGAGTGCTTCCACTTCTTCTGCTGGTAGATGATGCTTTTTCTTACTCACTCAAAGGCTCCAAAGCAGC
>CAUUFE010000013.1:0-21170 GCA_963544415.1 uncultured Atopobium sp. | reverse complement strand
ATCCAAAATATTTCCGTTCAACTTCTACCCGAACAACCTTCTTCACAACGCCAAAATTCAATCTTGTCCATAAAAAGAGCCCCGAAGGGCTCTTGTACGTCTTTGGAGCGGGCAACGGGATTCGAACCCGCGGATGATGGCTTGGGAAGCCATTGCCTTACCACTTGGCGATGCCCGCAATTGTGTAGATTTTATCACAGTATTTTTTGCCTTTTAATTGCTTGCTTAGCAACTAAATAAAAGTTTGATGCATTGTTTACTGCCTAGCTGCACATACACAACAAATATGTGCCTACACAAATTTTTCCTGACAGAAACTGGACAAGCGCTGGTCAGAATAGGGACAAAGTCACTCTTTAGCATGCTCTCCAACGAAAGGAGCGCCATGCAAAAGTACTTCTGGCGAGAGACCCCCGCACACCACTATCCCACCTCTTATAGGCGCCTGCTCTCCACCCGACAACTCCACCTTCCTCGGGCAAAGCTGCTTGGCGGAGACCCCGTCATGCCAAGCAGCTTCCCTTCTGTAGGACATGCGGGTCTGCGGGCACGTCTAGCAGACAGATTTTCTCGCAAACCTGAGGCTCCCCCATAAAGAAAAAGACCGGTGAAGCACCGGCCTTAAAGAAAGCTGTTTTGTTGCAACACATTAGTTAACGCTGTGATGGAGCGCTGGGTTCTTAGCTAGGCACTCGTTGCAAATGCCCGTAAAGCACAGAGCGTAAGAGTCAATCTCTCCGCAAGAATCCTTGGTGAGATTAGTAAGGTCCCTCAGAACTGGTCCATCAACATCAAAGACACGGCCACACTCATGACACTGGAAGTGTGCATGCTCGGTTGTGGTTGGATCAAAACGAGAGATATTATCGCCGGTATTAACAACCTGGAGCTCGCCTGCGTCAACAAGCTGCATAAGGTTACGGTAAACAGTTCCAAGAGAGATATTTGGTAACTCCTCTCTTACTGCTGCATACACACTATCTGCTGTTGGATGGTCATGGCGACCTTCCATGTAAGTACGAATTGCCTCACGTTGCTTGCTGTAACGCACGATAACCTCATTAATTAGTAAGTGTTACTGATTACTGAATACGTTAACACTAATTGTCTATATGTTGCAACAAAAGCTCATATTTATGCATTACCAAATATCTCCATATACGCAATCTACCTCTGATTTTTCAGTTTGGAGGCACGCATGTTTATCACAAAATCCTCAAAACCTAAGAAGGAAACAGCAGCACGAAGACAAACCCCTTCTTCTGTCTTTCACTTCTGGTTTATTCCTCTGTTAATTGGAGCCCTTCTCCTCAGCCATTTTTTCCTAAAGCCTGCTCATAGGCTTGCTTTTGCACAAGAGCCCTCATTTACCGTTGCACAAAGAGAAGATTTTCCTGGTGGACAGCAAATTCCCATGTGGACCGCTAGCGACGGTACCTATCTCTATTGTGGAGACGAATTTAACCACTATGGTGCATGGCCAGGAGCAACAGGAAGTGTGGTTGACCCGCAGTCTTATACAAAGCTCACCTCAGCCAACGGCACTCGCGGTGGAACGTATACAAATGAACAACTTCGAGCTATTGATTACATCATTTATCACGGAGCTACCGCATCCCAAGAAAAGGACGTGTATGGATATACGGGATGGAAGGCGCGAGCCATCACGCAGTTTGCGCTTTGGGCTGTTATGCGCACTGAAGCCCATGCGCTTGCGGTAAGTGTTCCTCAGGCAGAGCTTCATCAACCTATTGAGCAGTTCTATTCCGATGCTATGAATTACGCCCAAAATAATGGCAGCGGTCCAGAAAACGGAGTTGCCAGGCTCTTTGTACCCACAGGAGACAAACAGGTTCTGTTTTTCTTTGGACAGCAATCTGGCTCACTCAAAATTACCAAAAGTTCCTTATTGCCTCATGTCACCTCCAATAACGAGCACTACACCCTAGAAGGCGCTGTCTACGGAGTATATTCCGACGAGAGTTGTACCAATCTTCTTGGCAGTCTCACCCTTGATAAATCTGGGTCTGCAACGCTCGACAATCTTCCTGCTGGAACGGTGTACATAAAAGAAACCACTGCACCAAAGGGCTTTCTTCTTGACCAATCGGTTTATGCTGTAGAAATAACAAACCAGGAAGAGAACACTCTCACGGTTACCGATACTCCTATTGGAGAGTTTGATCTACGCATTTCAAAACAAGACTTTGACCACAGCACTAGCCTCGACGAAGACGCTCGTTCTGAGCAGCAAAGCGCTTCTCCCCAAGGAAACGCAACGCTGCAGGGTGCACTTTTTAAAGTGACCTATAGTGGCTCAACTGAAACAACACTAAGAACATGGGTTTTCTCGACAGATGCTCAAGGTTTTGTTTCTTTTGATGCAGACCATAAGGTTTCTGGGGATGACCTCTTTACTCTTGGCGAGAAACCATGGCTACCTTTGGGGTATTACCAAATCGAAGAAATTCAAGCTCCAGAGGGTTATAAACTCCCAGGACTTTCTCTTCAAACCTGGAAGCTATCAAACCAAAACGGCAATCTTATCTGGACAAATCTTTCTAGCGGAAAAGAGAATTCCTCGTCTGAGCACTCCTTTACCTTCAAAGACGAGGTAATAAGAGGAAATCTGAAAGTTAAGAAAATCGGACATACTTCTCTAAGTTCACCTGATGGTTATTCTGAAGTAGACGAAATGCCAAGTCTGAAGGGCGCCAAAATTGAGTTAACTAATAGCTCTACTCAACCCATCTTCTATCAGGGAAAATGGGTTGCTCCTCACGAAGTTGTCACCACAGTAGATACAAACGAGCTTGGAGAGGCGACCGTTGAAGGTCTTCCCTTTGGTTCCTATTCGCTCAAAGAAGTGATGGCACCAGCAGGATACTCTCTTAACAAAGAATGGAACCCAACGGTTGCCCTTACTTCTGAAGAGACTGCAGAAGCACCTGAACTCATTGATGAAAGAATTTCTTTACAAACAATGCTTGTAGATGCTGCGGGATCAAAAAATCCTGAATACACCGAGGTGCTCAATCTTGTTGATCACATCAAATATGAAGGGCTTACTCCAGGGGAAGAGTACGAAATTACTGGAGAACTCTATGAAACAAAGCAGCTCCAAGAAGGTACGGCAGAGCCTGTTGCTCGCGGAACTGTCCACTTCAAAGCTCCCACCTCATCAGGAGAAGCTGCGGTTCCTTTTTCTGTAAGGACTGCCTCGCTGGAGGGCAAAGAAGTTACCGCCTATGAAACAATCTCAAAAAGTGGTGAAGAGGTTGCATCGCACACCGACAGTCACTCTAAAGCTCAGACTATTCGCGTAGCTCCTAAGCCCCATCTTCCGGGCACGGCAGACAATGCGTATGCAATTCCTCTTTTGCTTGCTCTGGCAGGATCAGTACTTATTGGATGCACTCATGTATTTACAGCAAAAATAAGACGTCCTCTTTAGTTGTGTGATCTTGTCTTGCTGCTCAAAAAAGAAAGGGCAGAACTCTCTGCCCTTTCATAAAAATTTGTACTAGTTTCTTGTTCGTTTATGAGCGTCTAATAAGCTCAGTAACAAGAGCTGCAGCGTCAGCACACTGACCAGCATTAACGTTCTCGCGAACATCAGCAGCGGTGCGGCTAAGCGCAGGAAGTCCATCCTCATTCAAGCCCATCAAGGTAACAGAACGAACTGAATTCTGCATTGCAGGAGTTGCATCAGTGGTGTCCCAGTCAAATGCACGCTGCTCAACATCAATATGAAGATCAGCTGCAATAGTAGAAAGGAGTCGAGTCATTCTGCGATCAGCGCGGCGGACGTTGCCAATTCCCTCATTCTTAAGAATGGAAAGCGTACCAGCACCAACACAATCAAGGTTAATGAGAAAAGCTCCGCGAATATCAGTTCTGTGCTTTGCGAGGAACTCCCTCATGCCTGCGTGGTCAAAATCAGACGCTCCAAGTGCAACAAACCAAATATCGTGTGCAATGAGCTCGTCATCAGAAAGTGAAAGAACAGCATTACGAAGATCATCCTCAGAGACAACAGATGCATCCTCAGAGTCAGTATCTTCACGATTCTCTGCAGATGGAGCTGCTCCGCCCTTCCAATCATCTGATGGTCCGTCGTTACGACCAAAGAGTCTAAAGGAGCGACGCTTTGCCTCAGGAGTCTTTGCGTCCTGTGCCTCTGTGAGACCCTCATCAGCCGAAATGGTGTCGAATGGGCTCTCTGCATCTTCTGCCTCTGGAGAAGGCGCAGATGTTGGAGCTGGAACATAGTGAGGAGCTGGCTCGGAAGATGGAGCTAGAGGATCAACGGCGTCGCCAGAAGGATCAGGAAGATCAAAGAGGGACGCACGACGAGCAAAGTCGTTCTTAGCATGGAGCTCATGTGTTGCTTCAGGCTGTACCTGCGTTGCATCTGCATCAGCGGATTCATGAACCTGCTTCATAGTTGCATTGAGCTCATCGTCAACAGAATCATACGCAACGGTGTTGTCAGCAGAAGCATCCTCAGTCCGCTCTTCTTCTGTTGTTGCATTTACAGCCTCTGCAACATCCTCGAGAGATGCAGTCTGGCTTGCGCCAGTAGTGTCATAAGCAACGTAGCTTACTTCGCAATCCTCAGGAAGAATGCCCAGTGAATTAAGAACTTCCTCGCCGTGACGGACGCCTTCCACCTCATCAGGCTCTGGGATAAGTGCAGCTGCATCTCCTGCAAAATGATGAACAACCTCGGGTCGATGACCAGTAGGACGGACATTCTCGAGAATACCAAGAAGTGCTGCAACTGAAGACTTGTTGTTGTTTGCGCCAATAGTGCAAGGTGCAAAACGCTCTGCAATAGTTGCGACAGAAAGAGCAACAAGTGGAAGAGCTGCAAGAATACCAACAATCCAGAAAAGGACACGAACTGGATCAGGAAGGAAACGAAGAATCTGAACAAACGTAGCAACAAACACGGCAACTACACACCAACGAGCATACCTCTGTGCAAGCGGTACGTACTTTGCTACAGGGGACTCAACAAGGAAGTTTGTATGTGGAGAGTCATAGTGAGCAACAATTACGATTGGACGATTGCCTTTTGCGACAAGCTCACCAGTGGCCTCGTGTTTAGCAACAACGTTCTGGCTCCTAATAGAAGATCCAAATGAACCCAGAATGTCATTACCAAAATACTTGAGACACGTAAGTGCGCCAAAACCAGCGACAAGCAGAAAGCCAAAAGCAATGAGTACTGCATTACCAGTGCCTGCAAAAATAACGCCAATGAAGAGGAGGATTAGATAGATTGAGTAGCCAAGACTCTTAATAGACTTAGCGTCAAATTCTTCAATGGTTGCCTCAAGCCCGTGAAGTTTCATTTCTTCAGCAATGGTTTGAGCAGCCTGAAGCTCCTCTTGGCTACCGGCAGGAGCAATATCAATCTGCTCGTCTAGATAGTCAACATAGTCATGTGTGATGGCCATACTACGTCCTTCGTTGGCATGTCTTCTGACAGGTTTCATATATACGTCATTAGTATACGTCTTATATCGAAATATAGCGGTTAAAGTGTATTTTTACGTCCAAATTTAGAAATTCTGCACTAAATATCAAAAACTTTCGTATATGTTTAGAGAGATTTGAGTTCAACTAGCAAAAAGCGGGAGGTGGATATGGCTCCAAACAATCAAACTCTAGGTAATAATGAACTTGGTGCCTGGAGGATTTTCTCGCTATTTATGCTGCTAATTCAAAAGGGACCTCTACCCTCGGCAGAAATATATGCAGCGATTTACTCAGATTTATCTACCGATTCTGCTTTAAGAACTTTTTCAAGAGATCGCACTGTTTTGAAACAGCTTGGATTTGCAATTACAGAGGTAAAAACGGGAAAAGAAAAGTCATTCTATCTTTCGGACTCGAATTTCTTTAATTCCTCGTACGACTTAAGCCCTGAAGATGCCAATCAGCTGCTTGTAATCTGCAGTGCAATTCTCACTGACGCAACGTTTGTATACCAAGAGGAATTGAGAAACGCGCTCTCTAAAATTGTGGGTAACTTTTATTCCTTGGACTCAGGTAAGTCAGACAGCCAAAAACTCAGCGCTTCTTCCCAAAACAAAGTCTTTCCTGTTCTATACGAATCACTCAGCTCTAAACAACTGATAAACATCACCTACACAAACTCACAGGACCTAGTTAAGCAAAAACATCTGGGCGTGCTGGACTTCTTTGTTTCACAGGGACTTCTATACTTTGTGGCCCAAGATTTTTCATCCGGTACTGAGAGCGCTTCCATCAAAACTTTTCGCGTTGACCGTGTTTTAGATGCCGCGATTCTTAAAAATGAGTCCTTCTCCATACCAGAAGAGTTTGATTCAAAAGACTATAAACTCCTTGATTTCCAGCTCGGATTGCAAGCAGACACGCTTACCGCGTTTGTCCCCAAAAATATACTCGCTGCTTTTGAACATTTCTCGCAAGGTCAAGGGGATGTTGAGCTCCTCTCTAATGGCGCTTTGTGGACCGTTACTTACGCTCATGAAGACACCGCTTTATCTTGGATTCTTGCTCATGGATTAATTCCAAGGTCTCCAGAGTCTCTTCTCGCAAAGTGGAAAGGGTCTTTAAGCGAGGTTGCCAATGGCTGTTAAAAACACCTCTTTTGGAAGAAAAAACATATCGTCAGCTGTCTATAAGCTCATACTGCTTTCTTCTGCATTGAGGGAGTCTTTTGACGCAGTTGAGCTAAGCGCGGTTCAGTCGCGATTTAGCATTTCCTCTGAAGAGGCTGCTATTCTGATGGAGCTTTTGCAGCTCACGGACGAGAATGGCTATCTTCCTCTCCCCCTTACGGGAGACCAAGATACTCTGACACTTGTTGGAGAGTCTCCCTTTACTGCTCGCAGGCTTGTCTTAACGGATGAAGAAACCTTGGCACTTAAAGAGGCTTTTACCGCTCTCGCTTTGCCCCAAGAAAGTGTATTTTGGAGCCTCTTGAAGCCTCCATATACAAGAAGCTCTTCACCAGACGGGTCTTCAGTCTCTCTTGTCTCCAAAAGCCACTCTAAAGAAGTAAACGCGTTCCTCACCTGCTCAAATGCAATTGCAGAATCACAAGTTATTTCATTCGACTATCGCTCTGAGGCGTCTGTTGCAGAAGCTCGCGGTGATAGAGATGCTGCAATTAGCCAGAGAGAGGTTCTTCCCTATAAGCTGTCATACGGAGAAAATGGGTGGCTTATCGAGGGAGTTGATTTAAACCTAGAGCAGCAAAGGGTCTTTAGGGTCAATCGAATGAGCTGCATTGAAACGCAATCCGCTTCATTTGAGCACAGAAAGCTTGCGGAACGCGTGCAAGATTCTGCTATGCAAGAAAAGTCTCAGCTGGTAGAGCTTACCTTCTTTGATAAAAACGCACTTACGCGCTATTCGTGGCCGGGACTTAAAACAGTTGGAAGCCAGCGCAATGCTGTAGAAATTAAAGCAACTATCCCCTACTACGGTGGAACGTGGCTGCTACAACGGTTGCTTGCCCTTAAGGGAAAAGTAACAACCAAAGACAAGGCCGTGATACACGCAATGCGCACTTACGCTGCGTCTTTACTTGCTGCAGAAGAGCAACTCTAAGCCAATCAGGTGATTGCAGCCCTGCTACGCGTCGTGTTCTTCTCGCCACTTGGCAATTTGTTCAGAGATGTCCTTTGTCAAGACGCGCTGGTAGTTCTTGTTAGGCAGCGATTTCAAGAACGAGCTTCCATACCGCTTGGACACCAGCCTGGAATCGGCAAGCAGCAAAACGCCCTTATCCTCAGCGCTTCTAATAAGGCGACCAGCAGCTTGCTTTGTTGCAATTACCGCCTCTGGCAGAGAATAACGCCACCACGCACGATCTTCTCGCGCTTCACGCTCTTTGACCAGCGGTTCATTAGGGCTTGCAAACGGAAGCTTAGGAATTACTACGCACCTAAGCGTGTCTCCCGCAGCATCAAAGCCTTCCCAGAACGATTTAAGAGCAAACAGCGAGAGGTTCTTTTCGGCTAGGAACTTTTCACGAACACGTCGAGCAGAAGAAGAGCGCTCCTGGCAGGCAAGATTAAGGCCCTGTTCACTCAAGCGTGGCTCCAACGCTTCATAGAGGCGCTCCATATCGCGTCTGTTGGTAAAGAGCGTCAGTACTGAACCACCCATCTGAATATGAACGTCGTATAGCAGCTTTTCCAGAGCGTCTAGATAACCTGGATCAGTTGGTGCAGGCATGTCTTCAGCCACAAAGACAGCCATATGATTTTCGTAGTCAAAGCTTGACTCTAAGTGCAGGCTCTTGTGTTCAAAGGCGCCTCTATCCAAGCCAACAGCGTGCTCAAAATGCGAGAAATCATCACCGACGGCAATAGTTGCTGAGGTAAACACAACGGAGTGCGTCTCAGGAAGCCACTTCTCTGCCAGCTCTGCACCAATATCAAGCTTCTCAGCCACAAGCGCCTCAGAGCCAATATCACGCTTCAGTCGAGTCAACTTTGCTGAATAGACGTAGCTCTTGTCCGTTCCCTCGCAGATGAGCTTCAGAGACTCCAGAAGGGTGCTCAAGAACATCCCCGCCTCGCTCAAGTTGCTTGCAAGGTTTGGAGCTGATGCAATAAGCGCCTCGGTGGTTTTTCCTATACGAAGCGCCGCTTCTTCAAGAGCAGAAAGAGCAACAGACGCGGTCTCCAAGACCTCTTTCCATTCCTCTGTCTCTCTTACCTCATCGTTAATCCAAAGCTGAAGGGAGTTATAGCCGCCGTCGCTTTTGGCCAACGGAGCCAGCTCATGGACGGTGGCCATAAGATTGCCCATTGCTGCCATGGCTCGCTGAACTGCGGCTGCAGAACGCGTGAGAAGACCGGTGAGCAGCGTAGAGTCTTCAAGATTAGCGGCGCCCACCATAGCGGCATGAATGGCTCCGGACTTAATCCCACCAAGCAGCTCAAAGCCGTTTCGCATCTCTTTGGCAGAAATTTCTACTGCCCACTGATGGCGAGCCTCGGCCTCAAAGCCATGAGCCTCGTCAATCACCCAATGTCTGATAGGTGGCAGAATTTTTCCGTCAGCAGCAACGTTTCTAAGCAACAGAGAGTGATTGGTCACCACAACATCCGAAGATCCCGCACGTTTACGAGCTCCATGAACAAAGCACTCATGAGGGTAATACGGGCACTTGGAGCGCAGGCACTCCGCTGCTTTGATAGTTACCATCTCTCGTGGAACCGAACGCCAGCGAATGCCTAAGGCATCCAAATCACCATCAGCCGACTGGCACGCGTAGGCATAAATCACCGCAATTGCGGTCAGCATATCTGAAGCGACACTATTACTAGAGCGCCCTTCCTGATCAAGCAGCGTCAGTGGAAGTTCCTCAAGAGCGGCCCTATCAACGCGATGCAAGCACGGATAGTGCTCGTATCCTTTTAAGCTGCAGAAACTCAATCCGTTTGGCAACGCTCGTGCAAGAGCCGGAAGGTCATGAGCAACTAGCTGGTCGGTCAAGGCGTTTGTCTTTGTAGCAATGCCTACAGTAACGTCATTTTTCTGCGCAAAAAGCACCTCAGGCAGCAGGTATGCAATCGACTTGCCAATACCAGTCCCCGCCTCAAGCTCTCTATGCGAAGAAGTGACCAGCGCGTTTCTGACCTCAACGGACATGCTAACCTGCTCGCTGCGTGTCTCAAATTTGTCATACATCTGCGAGACAATGCCCGGTTTAGCAAACGCTCTGTGAATCTCATCTTTAGAAATAGGCAGCATAGCAGGCGTCTCTGGGTCGTCCGCGTCCCTTCTCGCCTTTGCTTTTATGTCGGCAACAAGCTGGCTGCGAATATCCTTGAGCGAGAAAAACGTGCCCGAGATCTCTGCATCTGCAAGTTCGGCACCTGTTGCATCTTTCTTTGCGACACCACGCTGAACTGCTTCTTCTTCCTTCATTTGCGACAAATACGAGAAGATTGGCCTAAACGTCCACTCCACTCCGTCGTGCATTGACGCCAGTTTGGCGAGAAGACCGCGGGGCAGATTCATAAGTCCCAAAAGCAAGATACGCCACATCCCACAAAGAGCATCTACGTCATCACTTGCGCGATGAGTAACCTTCATGGTACCAAACGCTTCTGCCATGCTGGAAAGCTTGTGTGAAGAAAGTCGAGGTAGCGCTATGCGTGAGAGCGACAGCGTATCAATCCAGGTATCAGAAACTGAAGTTCCGCCGGGCACCCGTTCAATAAACGTACGATCAAAGGTGGCGTTGTGCGCCAAAACCGGAAGACCACCGACAAATTCTGCAAGAGCAGCAACTGCTTCCTTTGCGCTTGGCGCGCCCTTAACGTCTTCATTGGTGATTGAAGTTAGGGTCGTAATCTCTTCTGGAATTGGACACCCTGGATCAACAAAAGTCTGAAAGCGCTCCACGATCTCTCTGCCACTCAATTTAGCAGCAGAAATCTCAATAAGGGAGCATTTCTTAAAGGACAGACCTGTTGTCTCGGTATCCAAAACAACAATGTCGTCCTCTAAGACATCAAACGACTCATGCTCCGCCCTTTCTGCAAGTTCTAAATACTTTTTGCGAACCGCAGAGGGGGTGCCTGGAAGAATGAGTTCTTCTAGTTTTTGTGTAGCGCTTTTAGTGCTGGTCATAACCTACAAATCTACTGGCGATCCTCAAGTGCAAACTCAATGAAGCGAGTGCAGAGCTCAGGGAAATCAATGCCGCCGGTACGTGCAGAATCAGGCAGCAAAGAACGGGCCGTCATACCAGGAATGGTATTTGTCTCCAGTACCACTGGGACGCCGTCCTTCGTAACAATAAAGTCACTACGAGAAACGCCGCGGCAACCAAGTGCATTGTGAGCCTTGATAGCTAGCTCCTGAGCACGTGCATACACTGCAGGCTCAAGACGAGCTGGAATCACATGGTGCAGGGATGCTGGCTCATATTTTGTCTTAATGCTGTAGAACTCATCGCCCGTAACAATCTCAACAATCGGCAGAGCTGTTGGGTTCTCGTTGCCAATAACAGGAACGGTAATCTCCGTTCCCTCGATGCTCTCCTCGATTAGGATGCGCTCGCCCTGCTCACCTGCAAGTTCAAGTGCAGCGGGAAGTTCTTCTCGCGAAGTAACGCGCGTAACGCCGTAGCTGGAGCCGTTGCCAGAAGGCTTTACAAACATAGGGAGTCCGAGGTCCTCAATAAGCTTGTCTACCTGTTCATCTGTGAAGACGGTGCCTGCAGCAACATCAATTCCCTTAGGAGTTGGAACGCCTGCCTGCCTATACATGAGCTTCGACAGCTCTTTTTCAGTTCCCATAGCAGACGCAAGGACGCCAGAAAACGTGTAAGGAATGTGCAGAATCTCGAGAAGACCCTGGATGCAGCCATCCTCACCAAAACGACCGTGCATAGCAACGTACACGACATCATAACTGCCCTGAGCAAGGGTAACTACAAAGTCTTTTTCTGCAACATCAAGCAGGTCAACACTGGTAAAGCCAGCTTCTTTGAGTGCTGCTGCACACTGCTTGCCAGACTCCATTGCAATCTCATGCTCGTCTGACCAGCCACCTGAAACAACTGCTACATGAAGCTTTTTTAGCTCTTCACGTGTCATTTCCGCTCCTTCAGATAAGTCTCCCATAGGGTAAACTCTAGTAAACGTATTTCTTCTAAGATACCGCAGATAGCTTAGAAGAGTTGGAGAAGGACAAAAATGCAATCAAATAATACTCTTGACGGCACAAACACCACGGCTGACGGCGCAGATATCTCCGCGCTTGATTCTCGCCCACAGAAGGCTGCTGCCAAATCTGACCTCAGAAGCCTTTCATCAGGACAAATCCTTGAGCTTGTGACTTCCCTTGGACAGCCAAAATTCCGTGCAAAGCAGATTGAGGAGTGGATCTGGTCTAAGGGCGCTACCTCTTTTGATCAGATGAGTAATCTTCCAAAAACGCTGCGAGAAGAACTATCTAAGCAGGTAACGCTTGCTGGTGCTGAACAAATTGTTCGCCAGGTCTCTGAGGACGGAAGTCGTAAATACCTGCTTCGCTACCCTGATGGCACTTCTGTCGAGTGCGTTGGTATGCCAACTGGCAACAAGCTTTCGGTCTGTGCTTCAACACAGGCTGGCTGCGCCATGGGCTGTGCTTTCTGCGCAACAGGCGCTGCTGGTCTCACGCGCTCTCTTTCTGCGAGCGAGATTTACGAGCAGGTTATGCACGTCCGCGACGATTTTGACGCACGTGTTACCAGCGTTGTCCTCATGGGACAGGGCGAGCCCTTCATGAACTACGACGCTACTCTTACTGCTATGAGACGTCTCAACTCCCCTGACGGAGCCGGCATTGGTGCGCGTCATATCACGGTATCTACCTGCGGTGTTATACCTATGATTAAGCGTTTTGCTTCTGAACCAGAGCAATTTACACTTGCTGTTTCTCTTCACTCTGCAGTGCAAAAGACGCGAGACGCCCTCATGCCAGGAGTTCGTAAATACTCACTGATTCACCTGTACGACATTATGGGTGAGTATGTCGATAAGACCGGTCGTCGTCCAACGTATGAATATGCGCTGATCAAAGGCGTTAACGATTCCGACAATGAGCTTGGAGCCTTGAGAGACTTCTGTCGAGGAACACTTTGCCACGTTAACATCATTCAGCTTAATGAGATTGAGGGTTCTAAATTCCATCCAACATCTCCTGCCCGCGCACAGGAGTTTGTAAACAGCCTCAACTCTGTTGGCGTTGAAGCAACTATTCGTCTTTCTCGTGGATCTGACATTGATGCAGCTTGCGGACAGCTCTTCCAGAAGAGAAGCGCACGTTAAGGGCAGCATATCCTACACAATACCTGTAAAAAAGGGACCCTCTCGAGTCCCTTTTTCTTTAATTCATATATAGAACATTTGTTCTATTGAATTGCCTTTAGCCATTCTTTTTCTACTCTGGCTTGATGAGAGAGAATGTTTTTTGAAGTTATTCTATCAGCGCCGCCTGAATAATCGTTGAGAATTGCATCAAGTGCTCTTCTCGACCTTCTCATTGCGTGGAGAAAACTTCTTCGCGCTTCTTTAGTCAACAAGGTGTGTTTAGCGAGAAAAGCTATTCCGAGCAGTGAAACTGTAGATATAATTGCAAACTTTATCTTCATTATGCTTCTTTACCGTTTGATAGTTTTTCAACTAAAGCAGCAAGCTCATCCTCATCATTGAATTCGATTTCGATTTTATTCTTGCCGCGAACATTTCGCACTTTGACTGGAGTATCCAAAGCAATTCTTAATTGTCTTGCCGCACGCTTATATGACTGTGGAGTTGGTTGTCTTTTTGGTTTTACTACATTAGTGACAGAAAATAGCGGAGCAAGGTTTTCTGTCTGGCGGACAGACAAGTTCTCTTCAATTACTTTCTGAGCAAGTTTAATTCTTCCTTCTTTACCACTAACGGAAAGAATTGCACGAGCGTGTCCAGCACTAATACGTCCTTCTGCCATCAAAGTCTGTACCTCTGTTGGAAGATCAAGAAGGCGTAGGGTATTTGTGATTGCAGATCTTGATTTTGAGAGAACCTTGGCCAAATCGTCTTGAGTTAAGTTCTCCTGTTTAATTAGTTGCTTATAACCTTGTGCTTCTTCGATTGGGCTTAAGTCAGATCTCTGCAGATTCTCAATCAGAGCTAGCTTAAATACTTCCTCATCTGAGATTGCTTTGATTACAACAGGCACTTCCTCTAATTTTGCAAGTTTTGCAGCCTGAAAACGTCTCTCACCAGCAACAATTTCGTAGTGGTCGCCCTTCTCGCGAACAAGAAGTGGCTGAAGAATACCGTTTTGCTTAATAGAATCACTGAGTTCAGTGAGCTCAGCTTCATCAAAACGCTTGCGAGGCTGGTCTTTATTTGGCTTTATTTTCTTTAAGGGCAGTGAAGTGGCTTCTTTTTTATTGCCAACCTCTGCATCTACCTCGCTAAAGAGCGAATTAAGGCCTTTACCAAGTCCTGATTTTTTAACCACGACGATTCACTTCCTTTGCAAGTTTGTTATATGCAAGTGCGCCCATACTTATTCGAGCATACATGGTTACTGGCAAACCATGACTTGGTGCCTCAGCAATTTTGACGTTTCTTGGAATAAGTGTCTTGAATACCTTGTTACCAAAGTAGTTAGAAACTTCATTAACTACCTGCTTAGATAGGGAAGTTCTGCTATCAAACATGGTCATTACTACGCCAAAGATTTCAAGATTTGGATTAAGCTGTTTTTGCACCATCTTCATTGATTCAACAATCTTAGTAACTCCTTCTAATGCATAATACTCGCACTGAATTGGGATAAGTATGCTATTTGCGGCAACTAAGGCATTGATTGTTAAAAGTCCTAATGATGGTGGGCAATCAATCAAAATATAGTCAAAATACTCTTTAACCTGGTCGATTGCTCTTTTTAAAATGTTTTCTCTTGAGTCAACGGAGACAAGTTCAATTTCAGCACCGGCAAGTTGAATGGTTGCTGGTGCAATAGTTACGTATTTCTGAACTGTTTGCTGCAATACCTCTTCAATTGGCGTTTCGTTAAGAATTACGTCATAGATATCAGCTTCAAGTTCCTCTTTATCAATTCCAAAACCGCTTGTTGCATTTCCTTGTGGATCAAAATCAATAATGAGAACTTTCTTCTTTGTTTCACCTAATGCAGCAGCAAGATTAATTACGGTAGTTGATTTTCCAACTCCGCCTTTTTGATTAATTACTGCTAGAACTTTAGGATCTCTATCCTGAAATCCCCTCGAAAGGTCTTTGTAGCTCATTTATCCTCCGTTTGACCAAGTTTATTTTAATAATACAGAATGTTTCACGTGAAACATTCCACAATTACCCTCTTCTTGCAACAAACGGATTTGATTTTGCCATTCCGGTTTTTCTAGGTAATTTGATTTTGCTCTTTGTAACTTTTTTGTATAAAAGAATTTCTCGATGGCCAAGATTGTTTGGTAACTCAAATGTTTCACGTGAAACATTCTCATATCCAAAAATTTTGGCTGCCTGAGAGGCGTCCTGGAGCTCTATCTCATCAACATTGGCCTTCATTACTATAAGAGTGCCTTGGGGAGCTAAGAAAGGCTCTGCGTACTCCAAAAGAATATTTGTCTTCGCAACAGCTCTAAAAGTCACAAAATCAAACTTCTGTTTATAACTGTTTGGAACTTCTTCTGCACGAAGTTTCTCAGCACTAACTCTTTCATTTAGACCAATCTCATCAATCATTGACTGGACTGCATTGATCTTTTTTCCAATAGAGTCAACCAATAGTGTTTTATTTTCACTCATGATTGCAAGAGGCAGTCCAGGAAAACCTCCGCCGGTACCAATATCAATATAGTTGTGAGTACCAGATAAAAACTCATTACACACTTTAAGTGGTAACAAAGAATCAAGAATATGGAGCACTAGCGCGTCATCAACTGAAGTAATTCTTGTGAGGTTCAGATTCTTATTAATCTCAATTAGTAGTTCAATATGTTTCAGAAGCTGTCTTCTTTGGTGCTCTGTTGAATCGATTCCATAGGTAAGGAGAAGTTCCTTCAGTACATTCTCTTTTGAATTATATAAAGACTTCTCTGATTCAGACATTGCTTCTCCTGTGACAAAACTTCTTGTTACAAGAAGAATTGTCACAAAAAAAGAGGAAGGCGTAAACCTTCCTCATCAAATTACTAAAGCTTGTTAGAAGTTCTTAGCTATTGATAGCAGTAACCACAACACGACGATATGGATCATCGCCTTCAGAGTGCGTAGTAACCTCAAGGTTGTCCCTCAGTGCGATGTGAATGATGCGACGCTCATAGCCACTCATTGGAGCAAGAGAAACCTTACCAGTCTTCTTAGCACGAGCAGCAGCAGAGAGTGCCATCTCCTGAAGCTTATTGCGACGACGGCTCTTATAGCTTTCAACATCAACAGATACTGGATAGTGGAAGTGAAGCTTAGCGCTCATCAAAGAAGAGAGAACCATCTGAAGAGCCTCAAGTGTATTACCGTGACGACCAATGAGAATTGCAAGATCACCGCCGGTTACGTCAAGAATAAGTTCTCCATCTTCTCCGTCATACTCATCAATTGCGCAGGTATTCTCGCCAAAGAAGGAGAGAAGCTCTCTTAAATAAAAGACAGCGGTATCAGCAATCTTATTCATCTCAGCATCAGTAAGCTGAATTCCAGCTTCAAAATGCTCTCGAATTGAAACAAACTCGTCTTGTGAATCAACGACAGGAGACTCATTAAGAGCGTTTGGCTCAGAAACGAAAGTCTCATCCTCCATGTCGTCCTCCAGTCAATATAAAAAATTTAACTATAATCTACGGTAACAAATTCTGTAAACAAAAGTTATTTTGTTTAAGCCCAGCTACTAAGCCTTTTTGTGAGGGCGTGGCTTCTTCTCTTTTCTAACCACATCTACCTCGATTGGCTTATTAGCCATCTGAGCCTCAGCCTTAAGTTTCTCTTTTTCCATAATGCGCTTGGTAATAAGCTGCTGCTGAGCAAGCTGCCAAATACCAGAAGTAACGTAGTAGAGAAGAACAGCTGCTGGCACAGTCCAACCAAACCAGAGCATCATGAGGGTCATCATGCCACCCATCATGTATTGCTGAGTGCGCTGCTCACCAGAGCTTGTACGAGCATTTACTGCCATGGAAAGGAAGGTGGTCAGACCAAACAAAATAACAAAGATAATGTAAGGAATTGCAGCTACAAGACCATCAACAGCAAAAATATCGGATGTTGCTCGTGCAATAGAAGGAAGAATGTTGTAGAAGCGAGAGTCAGTTGGAACCATCTTTGCGACGGTAAAGAGTGCAATAAAGATAGGGGACTGCAGAAGCAGAGGAAGACAACCACCGAGTGGATTGAAATTAATCTCTGCGTAAAGCTTGCGCATTTCTTCGTTCTGTCTTACTGGATCATCAGCATAGCGTTCCTGGATTTCTTTGAGCTTTGGCTGAACAACGCTCATACGGGCCATAGAGGCCGTCTGCTTGTTGGTCATTGGAACCAGGATAATACGGATGATGATGGTAAGCAGGATAACTGCCATACCCCAGTCTCCCGAGAATGATTGAAGTCCCGCTAAGACTGTGTATAGAAAGTTAACAATCCAATCCCACATATTTCCTCCGGTGCGTTCCTTTACGGAACGGGATCGTATCCTCCCTTATGAAAAGGGTGGCAGCGAGCAATACGCTTAAGAGCAAGCCAACTTCCCTTTTTAACACCATACTTTTGTATGGCCTGAACTGCATATTCGGAGCAAGTGGGCCGATAAATACAGTGAGGCTTAAAAAGGGGAGAAATGTTTCTTTGATAGAAACGAATAGCACCTAGGAACAAGTTTGCGAGAAAAGAATCTTGTCTTTTCTCGCTCATTTGACCCCTGTCTTTCTTAACAAAGCATCCAAAGAAACGCTTATATCAGCAGGATTAGTGCTGTGTGTATCTTTAGTCGCAAAGAGAATAATGCCGTATCCCTCAACAGGTAAACCGCTCTTTCGAGCTGCTTCACGCAGAACGCGTTTACACCTGTTTCTAAATACGGCGTTACCTAATCTTTTTGGAGCTACAAAGGCTACCTCGGAAGGATGTGCCTCAGTGGATGGTGCTACTCGTATACGAAGAACAGAACTTTGAGCCCTCTTCCCCGCAGAGAAGACCCTTTCAAACTCTGAACGAGATTTAATGGTCTTCACAGAAACATTCCCTAGACGGTGAGACGCTTACGGCCCTTAAGGCGGCGGCGAGCGAGAACGGCACGACCATTCTTAGTTGCCATACGTGCACGGAAACCGTGGGTAGTTGCGCGCTTGCGCTTATTTGGCTGGTAGGTACGCTTCATAGCTATTTCCTCCCGAACGGGTACAGTATCGATTAAAAAGCCTACAGATTGTACTCGCGTTTATGGGTACCTGTCAAATTTTCTACGCAAATACCTCAACTTTTTCTCTTTTTTATTCAAAAACCTAGCGAGAAAACCGCACAAATTGAAAATTTCACTTGTAATAAGTGAAGAAATTTGTTGAAAGGAATATTTCTGTAAGCTGAAATATATCCGTTAAATGCTACTATCATTCAGTACGTCTTTCACAAAGATATAAAGTTATCTACAGATGTTTAACACTTGTTGAAAACTTTCATTCATCGTGAAAGAAAACGAAAAGTTTTCTTCATTTGTTTAACAATTGTTGAAAAGGGGGTGTCATGGCAAGAGATTTTTTTCCTTTTGTTGAGGAAAATACAAACCAGAATGAAAAAGACGCTGGTTCTGATAATTCTCTCACCGTCCGTTATGCTGCACGTATTGCAGTGTATGACGATAAAGCCGCAGCACCTCGTGTTGTTCTCGTAGAACCAAAAGACGTTCGATCTTATCTTGATGAAATTGCAGCTACCGTTAACCAGCTTGCTCACGAGCAGGGAGGAAAAATTCCTTTTATGGTTATGCGTGAGATCGTGGAAAATTTCATTCACGCTCGATTTGTAGCGCCTACAATTTCAATCATGGATAACGGAAATACCATTAGGTTTTCAGACCAGGGACCTGGTATTAAAGAGAAAAATCGAGCTCTTGAGTTTGGTACTTCTTCTGCAACAGAAGAGATGAAATCGTTTATTAGAGGCGTTGGTTTTGGCCTTCCTTATGCTCAACAATACATGGTTGAGAAGGGTGGAAGTCTTACCCTCGAAGACAATATCTCTGGCGGAACCATTGTTACCTTGTCAACACGCCGCTCTAAAGATGCACACATTCAGACGCTTCCAACTCAAGAAGAAGCTGAAGAATTACCTGTAAATCAGAACCAACAGACAGTTTCACATGCTCCACAAGCAGTATCTCCTCAGACAACTGCACAGCTTCCTAATCTGGTACTTACAGATCGAGCAAAACAAGTTCTTCAATACCTTTCTGAACATGAATGGGTTGGAGCAACAGAGTTAACAAGTACCTATGGACTTTCAACACCAACGTGGTCAAGAGAATTAAAATCACTGGTAAACATAGGAATAATCGGAAAAGTTGGGCAAAAATATAAGCTCACTACTATTGGAGAAACTCTCCTTTCATAGAGTTTCTCAACATTATTCGCTGAAAGTTATCAACATTCCTCTATACTAGGTGTCCCAATTTTCAACATTTTGATTGGACACGTATGGATGCATCAATTGATTCAGACGCAGTAGCTCTGTGGCAAGACGCAATTGACCTCTTGGTTGAAGAGAATCAGCCAGAGGCTTTTATCGCTATGTTGAGAACCTGCACTCCAATTAAAGTTGAAGATAACGCACTGTGCGCTGAAACACCAATGCGCTTGGCATATAACCGTATCCTTAAAAATCTTCCAATTGTTGAGAGATGCCTTTCGGCGGCAGCTTTTGAAGATATTATTTTGAGCCTTACTCTTACAAAGTCTTCTACTCCTGTTACCACTACTTCCACAATGACTCCTCAAGAGTTCAATGCTTGGAAGCAAAAAACTGCTCCTATACAAGCAGTTGTTCCAGAGCAGATTCAAGATTTTGAATCCCAGGAACAAAGTCTTGAAGAATTAAAACAACAGACCTTAAAGCGCCGTAAGAGTAATCCTCTTTATGAAGAGACATCTTTCAATTCAAACCTCACGTTTGATCGCTTTGTTGTTGGTGACGAGAATGAGCTTGCGCATCAACATGCATTAAATGTTGCAAACGACGCAAAAGGTAAGGCAAACCCGCTGTTTATTTACGGTGCAAGTGGTCTTGGAAAAACTCACCTTCTACGCGCGGTTCAAAACTACATCAACTCTGAAGATATTGAACGTGTTTGTGTTTATAAAGACGCAGATGCTTTTGTTGATGACTACGTAAATGCAGTTCGCAAAAACGCGTCAGGAAACGCCGCAACAGAGCTCAGTAACAACTACCAAAATATTGATGTTCTTATCATCGATGATGTCCAAAAACTTGCCGGTAAAGCAGGTACTATTAACTTCTTCTTCAATATTTTTAATTCTCTTATTGATAGAGGTAAGCAGATTATTCTTGCCGCAGATAGAACACCTGCTCAGCTTGGTATGGGATCTGACGGCTTTGATGATCGTATTACTTCTCGTATGAGTGGTGGCATTGTTATTGGTATTGAGTCTCCAAGTTACGAGATGAAACTCAATCTAATTCATGTCTTCTGCGACCGCGCTTTTAAAGAAAGAAATTCTTCTCTTTCTGCAGACGATTTGCCAGAGGACATCCGTCGTTACATGGCTGACAAGGCTGGCCAAAGTATTAGAACGCTTGAGGGCTTCTGTAATCGCTGTGTAACTGGTCAGATTAAAGCAAAAGAATCTGGCACAAATATCAAACAAGAAGAGATTGATAAGATTGCAGACACGCTCTGGCGTCGCGTTTCAAAGACCGTAAATATCGAGAAGGTCCAAGAAGTCGTAGAAAATATCTATGGCATTAGTCATCGCGATATTGTTGGTAACAAGAGAAATAAAGAGATTGCAGAACCTCGTCACGTTGCAATTTATCTTGCTCACGACCTTTGCCAATACACACTGGTAAATATTGGTAAGCATTTTGGCGGAAGAAAACACGCAACTATTTTGCACAGCATTGAGGT
Source organism: uncultured Atopobium sp. (assembly GCA_963544415.1). Classification (GTDB taxonomy): domain Bacteria; phylum Actinomycetota; class Coriobacteriia; order Coriobacteriales; family Atopobiaceae; genus Lancefieldella. The sequence goes on along the minus strand of CAUUFE010000013.1, from coordinate 512 downwards.
AATTGAAGAGAGAATCAAAGAAGACAAAAGCTTCTATGATCAAATTTCTCAACTCAAGAAGACTATTCTTGAACAAAGTTAGTGTTTAAAACCTGTTAGTAAGATGTTAATTGGTGAAGAGAAGTAGTGATTTGTTGTTGAGAGTTTAAAAGGGGGAGTTTTACTTTGTTTATGAATGTCAAAAATAAGCAAACAAATCTGACCTCTAGAAACATATTTCTACCTCTAGAAATGTAAAGCTTTCTTCTTTTCAACATAGCTTATTATTACTACGATATTTTTATTCTTATCTAAGAAATAATAGAAAGGGTCGTCATGAAATTTACCGTAAGTCAATCCGCTCTCCAGACGGCACTTGATATTGTTTCTAAAGGCATTGGTTCTAATACAACACTTCCTATTCTCTCTGGTATTTACCTCAAAGCATTTAATGGCATGCTTGAGCTGCAATCCAGCGACTTAACTATTTCTATTAAGCATCAAATTGCAGCAAACGTAGAAGAAGAAGGAGA
>CAUUFE010000012.1:0-23130 GCA_963544415.1 uncultured Atopobium sp. | reverse complement strand
AGGGAAATACTCCAACGATGCGTGTGCGCTTCTTTATCTCTTTGTTGAGCCTTTCACAGAGATTGTTTGTACGTATCCAGTGAGCGTGTTCTTTTGGAAAGTCTAGGTAGGTCAGTACATATGGCTCTGACTCTTCCAGAAGACGCGCTCCTTTCGGATCTATCTTTTCATACACTTCATAGAGGTGCTCAAAGCCTGTACGTACAAGGTTTGGTTCTGTCTTTTCAAAGGTATGCTTTTTAACTGAAATAAAAATATTGCGACTTAGTACAAAAAATCGCCTTCCAGATCTTTGTTCTGGAAGGCGAAGGAAGATCGCACTGCTTCAGTTGCGCATCAGTGCGTTTGGTGGCATTTTCCGCTCGTGCATTAGTGCGTTTAGCTGCACGTTAGGCGCTTGCACCCGAGGTAGCATCTACGCCTGCACTTGGTGCAGGAGCACCAGCAGCAGGAGCTGGAGCGCCAGCTGGTGGAACAACTGTGCCGTTTGCGCTTACAAGGCGTTGACCTGTAGTTTGTAGGTACCAATCCAACCATGGCTTGAAGTTGAAGACAATCTCATTGATGCCTGCATACGAACCGTCGGGGTAGTACATTGCCTGGTAGTTGTGGGTGTTGATGATGTCGGCTGGTGTACCTGGGACAATGGTGCGTACGTATTCTTTGTCGCCGTTACGAAGCACGCCAATGACAAACTCAACGTTTTTCATGCGACCTTCGGGAAGAGAGCTGTGAACTGTGGAAAGACGGTTGCCCGACTGCTCAGGTACGCGTTTTGCCAGCATAGTATCTGGATTGTCGTGCGCGTTGTTGTAGTAGAGGAACTGATTGTTATCGTCTGCATAGGTCAGCTCAAATGGCATTGCCTTCAGGAACATGTCAATCTGGTTGACCGTCAAAATGCCGTGATCAAGCTTAACGTATGTGTCACCCGAGACCGCGCCCACAAGTTCAGCGGCCTTCTCCACCCAATCAGGATCGTCGGGATCAATGCCCTGGATAGTGGTGGAAATTGATTTGGTCACGTCCAGATCCTCTGGCGCGATAGGCTTTGGTTTCTTCAACTTGGAGACCACCTCTACGTATTTGACAAAGTTATCCAGGCAAAGGCCCAGGAAACTGACGGTGCGCTCGTCGATAATGTTGCCCTCTTCGTCAAAGGCCTGCTTAGCCTTTCCAAGAAGAAACTCGTTACCAGGCAAAACGTACGCGTTTACGCCTGGGGCGTCCAAAATCTTGCGCAGATGAACTTGCGCGCGAGAAGTTCCCTGGTCGTAGTAGGAAGCTCCGACAATCATGACAGGCTTGTTCTCAAACGGATGCACATCGTAGGAGAGCCACTCAATGACACTCTTCAGCGCAGGTGAGATGGTGTGGTTGTGCTCGGGCGTAGAAATAATGACGCCGTCAGCGCGGGTAATCTTGTTGTACAGCAGACGGAGCTGGAAGTTCTCGTCCCACTTGAGGTCCTGATTGAACAGAGGAATGTTATCAATCTCAAGAATCTCAAGCTCAAACTGCTTGGCAAAATGCTTTTTGATGAAGTGCAAAAGCTTTCGGTTATAGGAAATCTCCGCATTTGAACCGACGATTCCGACAAATTTCATAGTAGTAGTTCCTTCCAGGCCTACAGGTTTTCCCAGTCAAAGTTCTCGGCCTCTTTGCGGAGAAGCTCGCGCGATGCGGCCATTTTTTCGTTGAGTTTCACAAAGAGACGGAAATCGTCAAAGAGCAGGTCAAGCTTCTTGACGGTAGCCTTGTCCTTTAAGTTGCCCTTCTCGTCAAATGCCTGCTGAGCACGGCCAAGAAGGAACTCAGATCCCGGCATGATTGCAGCTTTGAGCTCTGGAGCATCTAGGATTTGGCGGAGCTGTAGCTGCGCGCGAGAAGATCCAAGCGTGCCCAGAGAGGCGCCGACAATCATGACTGGCTTGTTGACCATAGGAAAGATGCCGTAGGACAGCCAAGCAAGCGCGTTTTGCAGTACGGCTGGAATGGAGTGGTCGTACTCTGGGGTTGCGATAATGACGCCGTCAGCAGCTTCGATTTTCTTTGCAAGCTCGGAGACAACCTCGGGAACCTTCATCTTTTGAGGCTTGTTGAACAGGGGAATGTTGTCGATCTCCACCAGCTCAATGGTGGCTTTGTCGGCAAAATGCTTTTGCATAAACTGCAGGAGTCTTCGGTTATTTGACTCTTTTGAATTGGTACCAATGAGGCCAACAAAGTTAAGCATCAAATTTCCTTTCTGGCTTACACAAGGAGCTCAGGCGAGATCCCCGACGAATAAAATACGCGATTATCAGTGGTTACTATGAGCGCCTCGATGCCTTTTTCTTGTTCCACACGAGCAAGGAGCTGATTGGGTTTCTCGCCATAAAGGCGGGTCGTCCAAATTTCTCCATCAAGCGAGTTGTCCGAGATAATCGTGATGCTTGCAAGTTGCGTGTCAACTGGATAGCCGGTGTCTCGGTCAAGAATGTGATGGTAGGTCTGTCCATTTACCTGCAGTTTTCTTTCGTAGGTACCGGAGGTCACCACGGACTGACTGCGAATAGGCAGCACAGCAAGGTTGGTGCCCCGCGGTTGTTGCGGATCTTGAATGCCAATCTGCCACGGCTTGCCCGTAAGCACATTGGCGCCAATTGTCTTAATGTTACCTCCAAGGTTGATAAGCGCGGAGGTAACATGCTGACTTTTCAGATATTCTGCAATTTTGTCGGCGATATAGCCTTTTGCCAGGCATCCCAGGTCCAGCTTCATACCCCTTTTGGCGAGAAACACGGTGCAGCTCAGGGGGTCCAATTCAATGAGCTGCGGATTAGTAAGCGACAGCGCGTGCGTGACCTCGGCGTTATTTGGAATGCGAGCGTCAGAAAAGCCGATTCGCCAGGTTTGTACCAAAGGGCCAAGTGCAATGTTTAAATGACTTGCAGGTAGAAGGCTTTGTTCTTTACCAATTTGAATAAGCTCAAACAGCTCGGGGTCAACGGGAACAGGATGTTTGCCTGCTGCATGATTGACCTGCATGAGCTCGGAATTTACGTCGTTAGCACTGAATCGCTGGTTATAGATGTGCAGTAGATCAAAGACGTCATTAAGCAACTGGTCTGTTGAGTATTCCACCTGTACATCATTGGAGGGCGGCAATAAAGAGATGGTGATAGTGGCGCCCATCAGGTGAGTTGATCTGGAAACGTAGGCTAGTTCTGACACGACTCTCCTATAGTGTCTAACAGCAGTTCGTTAAATTTTAGCTGTATATTGCTTAGCAACAACTTTATTTTACATTTGTTTGTTACAGTCATTTGTTGTATCCACAACATTTTGGCGAGAAACCCTACAGTTTTGGCGGCTCGCTGAAGACCACCTCTGAAATCAAAGCTCAGATGTCCCTAAACTCAAAGTGAAGACCGCTTCCAGCCCCAAAAGTTAAGACCGCTCTCGGCCCCAAAAGTGAAGAAAACTATGGAGTTAATTTGATTATTTATTCATAGGAATGTTTGTTTATTGTTGATATGTACTCATTCCAGTATCATTTTTTGCAGAAAGTACTGACCGAAGAATTATTCTTGGCTGACGCGTATACGCCAGCCAATTTTTTTGAAGGAGCATAAAAGAAATGGAAAAAAGAATGGCTTGGTGTGCACGCTTTTTCTCGCCAGGAGTAATGAAGTTAAATCTACGCACTTTGTAGCATTAATTGTGCGCAATTTAGTCAGTTTTCAAAGTCTTTGTCCAAGATTGAGATAAAAAACTTTATTTGAACACGATATTTCTTTAAATATTTTGTCAAAAACCATTAGTATGTTTAGTGGAGCTTTATATATCTCCAGGGGTATGTTCGATAGGAAAGATGGGGTTGATATGAGCAACTTTAAGAAGTCGTTTGCAACTATGTTTGCAGCAATAATGATGCTCACCAGTATCATTATTTTGGGTACAAGCACTGTTGCAAAGGCAGTGACATATCCGTTAACACAAAACATTGATTTTGGCGCTGATGGAGAGCTTACTGTTAACCTTAAACCCACTTCACCCACAACCGTTAAGGGCAATGCCAATATCTCAACAGGTATTGAGATTGACGCTACTGGCCTCCATAAGCCAATCGAGGGCCTTTATCTGGAGATTGAGGTGAATACTAAGCAGTCCGCTACGGACATTAACAACACTAATAACATTACTCCTAACACTTATCTTGATAACTTTGCTACTCCAGCAGCAGCTACTCAGCCTATTATCAAGCGCGAGGAGACCATCGTTACCCCTGATGGTAAGACCATTAAGCGCCTGTACCTCAATACTATCGATACCACCGTTAAGCTGGAGCTCCCTTACGTTATGAGCTTCAGAGACATGGTTACCCCAGCAGATTTCCAGCTCAAGCCAGTTGTTCGTGTGTACAATGCAGACGGCACCGAGCTTGCTAACATGCCAGATCAGACCTACTCCATCACCTACGACAAGCCTTGGCTCATGAAGCAGGTTGCAGGTGAAGAAACCAACGATCAGCTCTTGTATGGTGGCATTAACGCCCCAGGTGATTCGTCCGCTCTTTCCAACGATAAAACCGCAGACGTCATCTTCAACTTTAGGCTTTACCAGTACTATCGTGCTTATCGCTCCATCATCATCACCGATACCCTTCCTACGTACGTAAATGCAGCAGGTCAAACCGTTACCGCTCACTTTGACCCAGCCAAGAACCCTAACTGGACGCTCAGCCCAGATGGACGTACCGTAACCCTCAAATTTGATATTCCTGCAGGAATCACCATTCTTAACGACTACATCAGAGATAACCTTCCTGCATATTCCCAGCTCAAGCTTTCCTTCCCGGGCGCTCGCTACCTCAACGGCACTAATCGCGTGATCTTCAACAACACTGCAACGGTTCAGGGCATCCCTTACAACCCAAGTGCAGCAGAAGAGACTGTTGGCCAAGTCCCTGGCAATGAGCACAACTTTGATGACGACTCTAAGCAGTTCCGCCTTGCCGGTAATGATTTCAGCGGCAACGGTATGCTCAGCAAGCGAGGTCCAGTAACCATTCAGTTTGACAAAAATGGCCTTGCTGTTAGGAAGCTTGATTACACTATTAAGCTGGTCAACAAGCTGGACACCCCACTCACCGACATCGAGTTCATCGAGGACGTTGCCAACACCGACAACCGTCTCTTCATGACTGCGCTGACCGGCAATCTTGTTGCAGTTGGCCAGCGAGTCGGACTGAGCATGGATCAGATTGAGGTCCGTGGCTACAAGGCAGATGGCAGCTACGACATCATTCCTACCAGGAAGAACGGTGCAAACTGGCTTTACCGTGCTGACATGAACTCGGCAAGCCAGCAGCAGCTGCAGTCTTATCTGGATCAGATCAACCAGGGCACGCTTGATCCTGCTAACGCCACTGCTGTGTCTCCTCAGTACAGGAAGATTGGTATTTATTTCAAGAACGTAACCCTGCAGCCAACCAGCAACATTGATTTCAACATCCAGATGATGTTCATGAATCCATTTGGCGAGGTCTACAGCGATAGGCCTCTTACCAACATCATCAAGGTCAATGCCAACAAAGTTAATACCGACGGCACCAAGACCCCAATGAACTTCTCCGCAAATTGGGATACTCGCTTTACCCCATTTAGCGAGAAGGTCTGGCTGTCCAAGTCCTCTTGGTACCAGCGCGTTGGTATGCCTAACGAGCGCTTCAGTGCTCGCGTGGGCTTTGCGCTGACAGAGCTTTCACCTGCTCGTTACCTGAAGAATCCAACCTTCGTCGATCTTCTCCCTGCTGGCGTTTCTTATGACGAGAACACCTCGGTTTCACCAATTGCTGACTCGCTGCAGCCTGAGAAGGTTGAGTACATCAGGAACTATAACGAGACTGGACGCAATGCAATCAAGATTACCCTTCCATCTGGATACGTGTATCAGTATGGAACCATGGGTTATGAGATTAGGAACCTGGTAATCAACGACGACATTATTCCTTCTAAGGCCGAGAATGACGTTCTGAACAACAATAATGACGTCTACTTCTACGCCACAAACTGGACTCACGGCACACCAGATGATTTCTCTGGTATGTACAACGCCAGTAACTTTGTCAAGGATGACCTTGACATCAATATGAATGGTGTCACTGACGAGACTATTCTGAAGGCAACCGCAAAGGTTCTTGGCAACAACGTTGAGAGTATCCAGTCCGACAAGCACATCCGTAGTCTTGAGCCAAACATCGCTGGCGGCGGTACATTCTACGGTAGGGCATTTACCTCGGCTACTATCATGACTGACTTTGCTGGCGTCACCGATACCAGCGGACTCTTCCAGTATCGTCTGAGCATTCGTAACTACTACAACACGCCAATGAATAAGATTCTTATGTACGACGTGTTGCCATATGTGGGCGACGGCAGAAACTCTGCTTTTAGCAATACACTTCAAGGTCCTATTGAGCTGAAGATTGGCTCAACTGACGTTAGCTCCCAGTACGATATTTACTATCGTACCGATGAGCACCCAGCTCAGAACGATATCAACGAGATTAACAGCCCAGAATGGACTAAGACTCCAGCTGACTACACCAAGGTAACGGCAATCAAGATCGTTGGTAAGGATGGCACTATTCTGGCTCCATACACCGTTCTGTCTGCGGTTCTTACCATGAAGGCACCACTGTATGATCCAAACCTCTCCGAGGCTCTTGCATACAACGACATGAGCGTTATCTACAACAACGAAGCAGCTATGCGCCGTACCGAGAAGGTCGCAAACCAGCTTGTTGATATCATGGATGTCAAGGTAGAGAAGAAGTGGCTTGACGCTGACGGCAACGCAATTGCTCAGCCAGATGCCTCCTCCATTACCGTAAAACTTCTTGCAGACGGCGTTGATACTGGTAAGACACTTGACCTTACCGCAGCTAACAACTGGACTGCTTCGTTCACACATCTTCGTAAGTACACCATTGAAACTCACAACGATGGAACCAGCACAAAGACTCCTATCGTCTACACTCTTGAAGAGGTAGGCACAGACGCTAATGGCATGGTCACTTATAACGGTAAGAAGTACAAGGTAACTGCTACTTCTGGTCAGGCAGACGAGAATTCACCAAACGATTCCGTTGCACTGAGTGTTACCAACCAGCTGCAGCAGGAGAAGGTCTCCGTCTCTGGCAAGAAGCTCTGGGACGACTCCAACGACAACGACGGTAAGCGCCCAGCTTCCATTGTTGTCAGGCTTCTTGCAGATGGTGTTGAGGTTCAGCACAAGACTGTTACCGCTGCAGATAACTGGGAGTATACCTTCTCTGACCTGCCTAAGTTCAATGGCAATGCAGAGATTACCTACACCGTTTCTGAGGATGCTGTACCTGACTACACCACAAGCATCAACGGCTTTGAAATTACAAACCAGCATGCTCCTGAGGCTTTGAGTATCCCAGTTAAGAAGGTCTGGGTTGACGATAATAATGCTCAGGGCCTGCGTCCTACTAGTGTTCACGTCAGGCTTTATGCAGACGGCACCCAGGTGGGCGAGTTTGATCTGAACGCAGGTAACAACTGGTCTCACATCTTCAACGGCCTGCCACGTTACACTGCTGGTCACGAGATTGAGTACACCGTCAAGGAAGACCCAATTGCTCACTACACATCTTCCTATTCCGGCTCTTCAGCTACTGAGCTTACAGTTACCAACACCATTGAAGGTAAGGTTTCTGTTCCAGTAACAAAGAAGTGGATTGGTGCACCTGCTGATAGCGTAACTATTCACCTGCTCGCTGACGGTGTTGAGGTTCAGAGCGCAACTCTGACCGCTGCAGACAACTGGCAGCATACGTTCAGCAACCTTAACCAGTACAACAATGGCGCGCTGATCAACTACACCATTACTGAGGATGCAGTTGACGGCTACACCACCCAGATTACTGGCGACGCTGCCAACTATGTGGTAACCAACACCAACATGAAGACTCGCGATATTCCGGTCACCAAGGTTTGGGAGAACCAGGAAGGCGATTCCGCTGAGATTGTTCTGTATCGTGATGGTGTCGAAGTTGATAGGGTAACCATCACCAAGGCTGACGACTGGAAGCACACCTTCAGCAACCTTGAGTTCTACGACAAGACTGATGGTCACGAGTACGCATACACCATCTCCGAGACTCCTATTTCTGGCTACACAACCCAGATCACAGGTAATCAGGACGACGGTTTCACAGTGACCAACACTGCTCCTGTTGTTCCTCCAACCACGCCACCTACTACTCCAGAACCTAAGAAGCCAGGTCTTCCTTACACTGGCGACGCCTCAGGCATTGCTTCAATCGTTGGAGCTGCAGCTCTGTCCCTGAGTGGTCTTGGTATTGCTCTTAGAAGGAAGAACAGCTAGTAGCTAGGTTTTCCAACTCGTTGATAGCTGATTAAAAACAGGCTCCTGGTAAAACCAGGAGCCTGTTTTGCGTGGCAGGCACAAAACATCAAAACCATCGTATAAGGAGCGCAGCACTGTGCGTCCGCGTTGCTATCCTGGTGTTTTGTAAAGCTTCCACTTCCGCTTTAGCGCCAAGTGGTAAAAAATGCGTTTAGTTGGGGGTTGCATTTTTCTGCATACGCGTTTGCCCAGGAAAAACTTTTAACTATGGTAAAAAATGCGTTTAGTTGGGCTTCAAATAACAAAATTTAAATTTTCATCCCCAACTAAACGGCTTTTTTACCTTTTTGGGCACTAAAATCAGTACCCAAAAATTGCGGTATTCACGATTATGAATAAACAAACTCCATTATGCAGGAATCAAATTACTCTAACGATTTTGACGGCTCTGCCAACGTCAAGTTATCTTCATCCGCCGAAAACTTAGCGTGCAGCAAAGAATTATCCAGCAACACGATATAATTTTAAGGTAGTTCCTAGTTATTTCCTGTACTGCAAAACGTGGAGGTAAAAGGTATATGAGAAGCATTTTTGAGGATCGACAGGTATCAATTAAGTGCGACGATAAGTATTCTTATACCGTTACAAAAGATGGTCTGGCTTATGTTCCAGGTAATGGAAAGCCAGAGGTCAAGGTTTTGTTTTCAGAGGTCGGTTCAACCTTCTTACTGAATTATTGCAGCTCAAACGGTCCTTACGAGATTACCTTTAAGGATAACGACGGCCATAATCTCGTTAGCATTGACACAGACCTTAAGCTTCGTGAATTTGGACACAACATCCTAGATACAAAGACTATCATCCTCGCTTTTGCAGCTAATAAACTTACTACTGAGTTCCCCAATAACCTCGAGACGCTAAACACCAAGCTCGGGTTTAGCCTCAAAGAGAAAAAGATCACAATCGCAAATGGCGTAATTTCCGGAGCAAAGCATCAGGTCAAGCTTTCCGACATTCGTCGAGTTCAGTGTGTTGCTGGTGGCGCTCTCAACAATCTCTTTGTCTTCACTAAGGAGAAAGGTGGCTTCTTTGATAGAGCAGACATCGTAGTTCCTGTCAACGAGCTCACAGTTCCTATTCTTGAGGCTACAATGAGAAAAAATACTGGTCACGGCATTGATTTCTCTAGGGGCAATGGCTTCGACCAGCCAAACAGCAACTTCATTATTATTCGTTATTTGGATTCCAGCTTCTTCGAGACCGCTCCTGGCGTCTTCAAAGAGGATTGGCAGAAGGATGCTTACGAGTTTGTTAAGTCCTTCGGCTATGATCTTCAAACCATGCTAGGAGAGTAATTCCTAGCGAGAAAATCGCCTTGTCCAAGAAAACAGCCGCCTTCTTAGTCAAAGGCGGCTGTTTTTGTGTGCGAAAAGATCGCTCTAGCAGTTGGATCTTACTTCTGCTTGCGGGCCCTTAGTGCAAAGCCGAGAGCGGTGATGCCAGAAGCAACCATGCCAACAGAAGCAATTACAAGTTCAGCGACATCGCCGGTATCTGGCAGAACACGCTTCTTCTTGGTCTTAGAAGGCTTGTGTGGATCAGAGCTAGGAGTTGGCTCAGGATCTGGTGTTGGCTGAGGCTCAGGCTCTGGATAGTCGTTAGTGAAGACCAGAGGAGGCGTGCTGCTGCACTCGCACTGATTAACCTCTGTTACGGTTCCATCTTCAGCGGTCTTAGTAATGTGATAGGTGAAATCAAGCTCACCATCATCATTCTTAAAGACGGTATAGGTGAGGGTGTAGACGGACTTGTCGTAAGTAACCCTCTGGTTAGTGCCGGTAACCTCTTTGATGGTGTAAACATAGGTGCCAGGTTGCGTAAAGACTAGCTCACCGAAGTTATTATCGCCAGAAACTGCAACAGAGGTCTCAACGCTATCTGTTGTTGCGTTGTTTGGCATTGGGTAGGTAGGATCGTTGCGGGTGAGCGTGAACTTGAAGACATCCTGAGTTGTTGCAGTGCGTGGGTTGCCGCCGTTATCATCAGGGAGAACTGATGGATAGTCGGTTGGAGCATCTGGTGCGTTACCAGTAACAACCTTCTGGACAACTGGATAGTCTCTTACAGGTAGAGGATCAGGGTAGACGTTAGTAAAGACGGCACCAGTTGCATCGTTATGCTCGCCAAGGTCAACGGTAGTAACGTTTCCGTCCTCGTCAGTCTTGGTCATAGTACGTGTTGCCTCAAGCTGGCCGGTACCGTCGTCAGCAACGTTATAGGTAACAGTGTAGATGCTCTGATCGTACTGGATGTTCTGGGTGCCGGTAACCTCTTTGATGGTGTACACGTAGGTGCCAGGCTGAGTGAACGTAATGTTGCGGAATACAGCGTCGCCACCGAGAAGCCTGCGTGTACGAGCGGTATTGCCGGTAGATCCCTCAGGCATTGGGCTGGATGGATCAAGGCGTGTCATCTCAAAGATAAAGACGTTAGGAGCGTCGCCCTCGTCTTCAGAGCCATTTGCCAGGAAGTTATTGATTAGGCTCTCGGCAAAGCTACCGCTTGCAGTTTCGTCGGCGCTTGTCGCGCTTGTAGTGCTTGCGGTGCCTGCTGTGCTAACGTTACTTGTGCTCAGGTAAGAATTAACCAGAGACGCAGGTGAAGGCTGTCCAGGTGTAGGAACAGCTGGGTAATCGCCTTCGACAATCTTGGTAACGGATGGCGTCACAATAGCAGGCCTGACATTGTAGACATTTACCAGCGACTGAGTGGTGGTGTACTGCTCAACGCGAGAAATACTACTTCTAGTTGAAACGTAGGAATTAGGTACGTTCTCGGTGATGGTGTACGAAACACTATCAGCAGCAGTATTGTCTACGTACTTACGAAGACCCTTGTAGACAATGGTGTAGGTGTTATCGCCATTATCAGTAACCATAGGTGCAATGGTGCTGGTATCAAAGTTCTTATCGTTAGAGAGAACCAAGTTGTTAGCAGCAAAATCACTTGTAGATGGACGCTTGCCACCGGCGTTGTTGTTATCGTCCCAAACTTTATTGACTTTAAGGTCGATGCCGGCGTAGCTCAGAGCGTGCGTGGAGAGGGTACGAGTGGAGTGGTTACCAGCAATGTCGTAGTCAAGAACGCTGCTGAATACACTGCGATTACCGTCGTAGGAAGCATCTACGTTGTTGGCAACCTTATAGGTGACGTCGACAAAGCCGCCGCTATTTGCAGCAAGTGCGTGCGTTGAAGTAAAGAGCACCATGTCGGCCTCAGTAGGATCAGTGACTACAGTATAGTCGCCAGGCTGTGGAGCATGGTTTGCAGTGTAGGTAACACCAGGGTTCAGCTTGATGTACTGGTAAGAGAAGTTGGAAGAAGAGCTTACGCCCTCAAGCGCAAGAGGAAGCTGAGTTGCACCCTCTGGGTTAATGCCAGCACCGCGGTTTGCAGACTTGGAAAGCAGTGGAACAAACAGCTGCGTGGTATTTGCGGTGTTACCGGTGTTATTGCGGACAGCAATGTGAACAGTTGCGGTGTCATCACGCTGCATAACAGGGGTAGTTGCGCCTGGATTAGCGGAGTCGTACGTGTAATCAGTTACGGTTCCAGAGACGGCATCCTTTACAGAAAGGGTAGATGCAGCGGCAATGGCAGATGCCTGAGCAATGTTGATACCAGGGCGCTCGGAGAGAGAAACCATGGTCTCGCCAGAGTTGACACTGTTGCCAAATAGGCTGGTGTACTGGGAAGTGTTCCAGTTGCTGCGATCCCAGTGCTCAGACTTAATTTGAGCACCAATCTCCTTGAAGTCTTTGGTGGTAATGCCAACAAAGTCGTTGATATGATAGATGCCCTTGCCTGCAAGATCGGTGGTGTGGACATCCATGCTGACTGTCATGTTCTTGCTGGTGAAGTCTGGCTGATACTGACCACGAGTCTCGGTGCCAATATCAATAGTGTACTTCCAGACCTTAACTGCAACGCCATCCTTATCAAAGGTGCCAACATACTCAGGTGCGCTGAGTGTGCCGTTAGTAACAGTGAGGTTGCTGTAGGTGAAGCCCTCAGGCATGATGACGTAAAGAACTGGCTCCTGAAGTGGGTTCCAGTCCCAGTTAGCGTCGTTAATGCGGCCAGAAATCTTGAAGGTCTCGCCGCCGTTAATCTGGGTCTTATCAATGCTACCAACGCCGTTAAGAACCTTAGGCGCGCCGGACTTAGCGGTCAGTGTAACGCCTGCGTCAGGAGTGGTACCGGTGTTGTAGAGCTTGACGTTAGTGACAACATCGGCGTTAGTGCCTTTCTTCCAAGAGCCGTAAACGCCGTTGGAGATGGAGCTCCAGCCGTAGTACTCGTCATTGACAAACTTGTTGTTTGGATTCCATGTGTCGAGAAGATCGCTCATTGGCCTAATGCCATCGTATCCGCCAAGAATTGGACCAAGGTCAACCTTGATGGAAGTGATAGAGGTATTGATATCAAGGCCTAGGGCAGTGTTGGTGATAAGTGCGGAGACGCCAGAGGTACGCAGAATGCTTGGATCAGCAGTTCCGCTCGTGCCGTCTGATGCGGTCCAGTGGATTGGACCATAGGTCATACCAGCCTTGTAAGGGATGGTGACGCCACGGATGATAGCGGTCTGGTTCTGGTCGATGGTCATCTCGAGCGTCTTTGGAGCGGTGTCTGTGGAGAGCTCGTTCTTGATGAGGTAGGTACCAAGACGAACGTTGTAGGTATCGTTTTTCTTGTATGCCCAGTTAGGAGCTGTATCGACAAGAGCGTGTGTGGTAAGACGCTCTGGGTTAAGACCGTCAATTACGGTAACCGTAAGAGTAGAAGAAGCGTTTGCGGAGGTACGGTTGACGTTTGGAGTGTCATTCCAAACGGACATAGTGAGGTTCTTGATGGTGACGTTAAAGGTTGAGTTGTTAGGTCTGGTGCTTGATGCAGGAACCTTAATCTGTGGCTTAAAGGTTGGGGTGCCTGCGTAAGAGCCTGGCTCATTCCACTCAACTGTTGCGGTCTTATTAGTGCCATCATCGGTAGTAGAGACGATGGTACCTGGGGTGTTGTAGAGGCTGGTTTCGTTGACACCAACAAGCTCCATATCACTTGGGTAGACAACCTGAACCGTGGTCTTGCTGTTTGCCTCGGTGAGTACCTTAGAGCCTGTGGTAGAAACCTGCAGGGTAGAGGTGGTGCCACCCTTAGAGAGAACCTCGGTGGACTGATCAGCCCAGAAGCCGTAGGTCATGGCGTCAGCTGCAGTAACAGATGAGGTATGTGGATCAATGTTTTGTGTTGCAGCGGTACTCAAGCTAACACGAATTGCATTTGCGATAACCTGGCTTGCGCTCTGGTTCTCGACAGCATCGTCAAGCTTGAACTGAATTTCTCTTACGGAAGAAACCTGGGTCAAGCCGTTTTTGGTCATGTAGACCAGATCACCACTGCGGTTCTTCTCGGAACTTGCGCCAGGATAGCCGTAAGGAAGGGTTCCCGTTCCCGTAGGTGTGGTAACCAGGTCAGAGAAGCTGGTGTTTGAGATGCCACCAACGGTAAACGTTGCACCTGGAAGACCTGTGACATAGAGTCCGTCTCCAAACCTCACGTTGAGGTAGGTTGGCGAGAACTGCAACGATGCAGGGATTGTGTAGCCAACATTCAAGGCGTAGGTGACTCCCGCCTTAAGAGCAGGAGTTTGACCTGCAAGAAGGTCAGCAACTTGGGCGTGAGTCGACGCATCTTCAATGCTCAGAGCATTGATTTGAAGACCTGTGGTGTCTTCTGCGTAAGCCACGCTAAGGTTAGGCAGCAATGCTGCGACGAATGCAACGGCAGCTAAAAGCAATCCCGCTACAATCCTTGCCTTACTTTTCATAGCACATCCTAACTAGAGCGATATAGAACCAATCACTTTCTTTCTTACTTATTCTTACGACGCTTAGTAATGCCAAGTGAAGTCATTACAGCGGTCATACCAGCGAGAAGTGCAGCAAGAGGCGCTGCAGCAGAAGCATCTCCGGTGTATGGAGTCTTCTGCTTCTTTTTCTTAGATGGCTTAGTTGGGGTGGAAGGAGTCTCTGGAGTCTCTTCCTCTGCAACAGTAATGGTTAGCTGGATGGTGTCGTTATCAGTTGCAACGGCGTCCTTACCATCTGGCCACTGGACACCATTCCAGGTGAACGAGAAGACCTTGCGGTTGCCAGCTGCGGAATCAGCAATAGCGCTGAAGGAGCCGGTAACGGTGCCGACAGCGGTGAGCTGGGTGCCTGCAGCAACATTGGAGTCAATGGTGACGCCAGGAATGGTGAGCTTCATCCAGCCATCGTTTGCACTTGCCTCATCAACAATGCGCTCGAGGTCAGAGTACGTTCTAATGGAGGAAGGATCGCTGAGCTCAAAGGTGACGGTAACCGTACGACCGTTGACCTGAACATCGCTGACCTTAAAGCCGCTGCCAAAGTTGGAAGCCTGGATGGTGTTGGCATCAAGGTTGCTTGGAAGTGTCATTCCCTCAGGAACAGTCAGAGTTGCTGTGAACTTGAACTTCAGGTTACTCAGCGTAATGGTGTCATGGTTGGTATTAGGGTAGGCACGCTCGATGTTGTTCATCTGCTCCTGGATAGAGGAAGCAAGAATTGAACCAGTGAGGTTAAAGGTAGAGCCTGCCTTCATAGTGATGACCTGGTCATGCTCGGTATTCTCGTCAGCAAGCATATCTGCAGGAAGGTTCATCTCAATTGGGTTGTTCACAATCAGAGTCTGCTGAATGCCGGTACCACGAGGGTCTCTGTTCGCAGCAATCTGAACGCCGTTCCAAGAAAGTTCGAACTTCTTGGTGACATTAGTGACAGTGTTCTTTGCAAAAGATTCAAAGGTGCCAGTAAGAGTACCTGTAGCAGTGAGCTCCTGACCATTGGTTACCTGAGTTGGGTCAAGTGTGAGACCATCAACAGTTACGGTAAGAGGTCTTGCAATTTCTGCGGTAGCTGCATCGTCTTTGCCAACTGTCTCGACAGCGTCTTTGAGCTGCTTGTAGTTGGTGTACGTGCCCTTAAGCTTCAGGGTAACGGTAACTTCCTGACCGTTCACGGAAACGTTTGTAACCTCAAAGAGATCACCAAGGCCAGAGGTGGTTACTGTTGGATTAGCTGGAACAACAACGCCTGCAGGAAGTGTGAGCTTAGCGGTAAAGGTAGAAGTAGTGCCAGAAAGCGTAATCTTGGTCAGGTCGTCGAGGCCGCCAGCAATGCCGTTCTCAAAGGCGGTCATCTGATCAATAACGGAAGTGGCATCAATTGCGCCCGTAAGGCTGAAGCTCTTATCGTTAGAAACTTCCTTGATTTGAGTGGTGTTGCTCTGAGAGTCACTCCACATATCAGCAGGAAGATCGCTCGTAAGCTCTACTCTCTGGATGGAAGGATCTTCCTTCCACTTGAGGTAGTAGGTGACATCGTTAGTAAGCGTTGCGCCACCGTTAATGGTTGCAGGGGAGTTGCCTGCAGCGTCGGTGAACCAGTAGTGGTAGTTCTGACCAATAACAAAGCCAAAGAATGTTACAGGATCATCGGTGCTATCAAGGATATGATTCTCGAAAGTTGCAATCTCTGTATAAGCGGTATTGGTGTTAGAGCTGGTAGGACTTGCAATTCCAGCAGTTGTAGCGCTTAGAGTGTTGCCGCTGAGATTCTGCAGCAGCGCGTTGATGTTAGTCTGCTCAGCCACGGTTGGGTGAGTTTTGATAGTTGCAACCTCTCCGCCGTTTGCATCGGTTGTGATGTCAAAGACGTTAGGGTTCTGCTTAAAGACACTGTTTGCCGAGAAGGTACCACCATTTGCCGAGAAGGACACAGTAAGGTGCTGCTCCTCCCAGTCTGCGTACAAATCAACGGTATCGGTGCCTGCAGGAACAGCAAGCCTGGAATTAGTAGCTACCTCGTTACCAGCGCCGTTTGCCTGGGTGGTCCAGCGCTTGAAGGTTTTACCTGCAATGTTGAAGTTGTTGTTAAGGTTGTTGACATCAGCGTCAGAGCGAACCGTTACGGTACGGCTTGCGTTGGTGGCAACGCGGTCAATGACAGAGACGCCGTTGCCGTTGTGATACCTGACATAGAGCCAAGCAGTGTTGGCCTTCCAATGTGGATAGACCGTCATGTCAGAGGTGACCTGGGTGTCAGCGGTGAACTGGTGTTCTGCACCAGCTGCATCGGTGTAGTACCAGCCGTCAAACTCCTGACCACTTGCATAAGGATCTGCAGGTAGGGTAGTGGAGCCCTCTGCTACAGAAGAAGCAGTTGCAAGAGAGTTGCCGCGCATAGCAAGAGCAGTCTTGTTGGCAGTAGTGCCGTCAGCAAATGTTGGGTTGATGCCGGTAACGCCTGGGGTGTTGAGGTCAAAGGTAACGGTTGCAGCAGGTGCCCAAACGTGCTTCTGACCATCGCTTGAAGCGTTAGCAACTGGGTAGGTATAGGTTGCTCCGTTAGCATTAATGAGGCTCAGAGAGTTAGTTGATGGGTCAGCAAGGGTAAAGAGCGAGAGGACCTCGTTGCCGTTAGCTGCACCGTTTGTAGGGATAGTGCTACCAAAGCCACTGTTGTAGCTTGGTGCGTATTTGAGCAGGTAAGAGCCGCCAACAACGTTGTAGTTCTGACGAGTCTGACCAGCACCGTTATCAGAGTTCTTGGTAGCAGGGGTTTCTACCAGGCTGTTTCCGGTGAATTGGATGGAGCCGTTGGTCTGGGCTCCAAAGAGGGCGCCAGAGTTACGACCGTCTCCCTTAATCGTGGAGTTGTTAATGATGACGTCACCAGTGTTGACGTTAAGGCCGCCAGTTCCACCGTTAGTGAAGTTAAGGGTTGAGTTAGTAACGTTTACTGTTCCACCAGCTACACCAACAGAAATGCCAGAAGTTGAGCCAGCATTTGCGTTGATGGTGGAGTTAACAATATTGGAAGTTCCCTGGATGGTCATGCCCGTCTGGCCCCAGAAAGATGGATTAATGGTCAGAGTAGAGTCATTCATGTTGAGCTGGTTGACGTAGAAAGTCTGACCAAAGCCTTCAACGGTAAGGTCTGTGTTCTTAAGGTTGAGGTTGCGAGCATCATTCCAGGTACGAGCCTGTGAAGTTACTTTGATAGTAGCGTTTTTAAAGGTGACACCAGACTCAAAGAAGTTTGTATTGCTCTTATCGTCAGCGGTAATAGTAACGCTGTTCTTGTTGGTAGATCCCTCAACGGTTCCGCCAATAGAAATGCCGCGTGTACCGCTTGCACCTGCGTTGTTTCTGAAGACGTAGGTACCATCAGTGATAGTAGAACCATCATGTGTGGTCAGTGCTGTCTTGAAGCCAGACATGGTAAGGGTGCCCGTGCCAGTTAGCGTTGAACCAGCTGAAAGAACAAGGCCATCAATACTGTTGCCAGTGCCCGTAAGAGTTGCGCCTTCGGACTCAATCTTAAGAGTCATACCAGAAGGGATAGTAACCGTAGAAGTTAATTGAAGGTCACCCTTAAGGTGAATGGTGTTAATAGATGATGTCTCTCCCCACAGCTCCAGTGCTTTCTCGAGAGATTTAACAGGATCGGAGCTGGAGCCCTCGTTAGTATCGCTACCGTTAGTTCCGTCTACCCAGAGCTCAGTTGAGATGTAAGAAAGGCTTCTTGTAACACGGCGAGAAGATCTTTCTGCAGGAGCAGCAGTCTGCTCAGAGGTCTGCTGGTTGGAAGTAGCTTCTGCGTTAGTGGTGGTTTCAGCAGAGGTCTCTGCTGTTACTTCAGAGGTTGAGGCAGTTGCATCACTTGTTTGAGTTGCTGCAACTTCTTGCGTCTGAGCTACCTCTTGAGTGCTAGCAATTTCTGCTAACGCTGAAGAAGGGACCAAAGAGAGCGCGAGTACCAAAGACATAGCTGTCTTTGCCCCTTTGCTTGCAAAGTTCTTGTTTTTTCTTTCCATACCTACCCCTAACAAATAGTGAATACCCCAACAAAATTTGCAATTAAATCTTGTGCTGAAAGTGATTAGTCACGATAAGCACGATAGAGATAAATGACACATATTCAGAGCATTTTTCGTATAGATAATTATCCATTATTTTGATAAAAATTATTAGCTCAACCAGCGATTTTTATAGTTTGAACACATTTCAAAAAACGTCTTCATCTCATGTTATATAAATAATTTAATCAAAATATTTGGTACGTTGAAAAATGGCATTTAAATTGCTCTATTTTTAACGATTTTCTCGACATTTGTCATAAACGTGCAACGGATAAAAATTGCAATAGAAATGTATTAATTTTTAAGACAAATGTGAGTTATGCGGAAACTGAATTGTGGAAGCTGGATAGTTAACAATTTCATGAAACTTGAGCTTCAAAATTCTCAAGTATGAGAGACTGTGTACACTAAGAAAAAGACAGTTAAGAGGATGCACAATCTGCGCAAATAATGCGTGAGAGATACGTTTGAATGTGTTGAGCGGGGAGTTATGGACTCAAAAATTATCGATGACGCTTTGGACTTTGTAAAAGAGGTCTTCTTCACAGATTTTAGTGGTCACGATTACTTTCACACGTTGCGTGTGTACAAAATGGCAGTAAGAATTGCGCAAGAGGAAGGGGCAAATCAAGAGATTGTTGCTCTTGCTGCGCTTTTGCACGATGTTGATGACATCAAACTTTCTCCAGAGACTCATGAGCACAAAGATCGTGCTGTTGGCTTTCTGTGCCGGTATGCTGTCGACGAGGCCACTATCCAGGCAATTTGTACCGCAATTGATGAGGTTTCTTTCTCGGGAACAGACTCGGTAGTTCCTTCAACGCTTGAGGGTATGTGTGTTCAAGATGCCGATCGCCTGGA
Organism: uncultured Atopobium sp.; assembly: GCA_963544415.1. Classification (GTDB taxonomy): domain Bacteria; phylum Actinomycetota; class Coriobacteriia; order Coriobacteriales; family Atopobiaceae; genus Lancefieldella. The sequence goes on along the minus strand of CAUUFE010000012.1, from coordinate 3,879 downwards.
CGCGCTTGGTGCTGTTGGCATCGCACGCACCTTTGCTTATGGAGGAAGCCACGGTCGTGGTATGTATGACCCAGATGAGCCACCGACCCTTAATATGAGCGGCGAGGAGTATCACTCACACAAATCAACGTCGCTTAACCACTTTTACGAGAAACTCTTTTTACTGGCAGACATGATGAATACGTGCAGTGGCAAAGAGCTAGGAAAAGCTCGCGAGAAGTACATGCGTGAGTATGTTAACCAGTTCTTAGATGAGTGGAACGGTAAACGTTAAGATATAGTTTTTAGCTATATGAATTAGTTAAGTATTTGTATTTCACAAGTGAAGTGCTGATTGTCATACTGGTTTCTCGTAAGCAGTTCTAAGGGGTCATTATGGCAATCAAAAATGATAAAACTACTCCACATCGCTTTGATGTTGTTGGTAGCTTTCTTCGTCCAGAAAATCTCAAGCAAGCTCGTGTTCAGTTTGAAGCTGGTCAGATTGATGCTCACGAGTTAAAGCAAGTAGAGGACAAAGCTATTACAGAACTTATCCAAAAGGAGAAGCAAGCAGGCCTCAAAGTCATCACTGACGGTGAGTTTAGGCGCGCGACATGGCACCTTGATTTTATGTGGGCGTTCGAGGGTATTGGCCATGCGCCAACTAATACTGGCCTTCCTTTCCACGATGAAACTGCAAAGATTGACGACACGTTCCTCGTGGGAAAAGTGGAGCTCACTAAAGAGCACCCGTTTATTGAGCACTTCCGCTTTGTCCAGCAGTTTGAGGACGAGACCACCGTTGCCAAGCTCACCATTCCTGCTCCTGCACAGTTTATTGAGCAGTTCATTATGCCCATGAACCGCGAGCAGACTAACAAGTACTATGCCAACGACCAGGACCTTCTTGAAGATATTGTTGCTGGCTACGGTGCGTTTATTAAGCAGGTGTATGCTGCAGGTTGCCGTAATCTTCAACTTGATGACTGCTCGTGGGGTGTTCTGGTTGACCCACGTGCAGAGCTTTTCTTTGGCGCTGACCAGGAGGGTCTTAAGAGAATCAAAGCATTGCTCTTGGAGATTAATAACCGCGTTCTTGATGCAGCTCCAGCTGACCTGACTATTAACACGCACGTTTGTCGTGGCAACTTCCATAGTACCTGGGCTTGCGAGGGCGGCTATGACGATGTGGCCGATGCTCTTCTTGCTCAAGAGCACGTAAACGCTTTCTTCTTAGAATTTGATGATCATCGCTCCGGTGGCTTTGAGCCCCTGGCTTCTGTTCCAGCTGGTAAAAAAGTTGTGCTTGGTCTGATCACCACCAAGCACGCCCAGCTGGAAGAGAAAGCCAAGGTTATTGAGCGTATTCATGAGGCAGCTCAGTACGTACCTCTGGAGAACCTCTGCCTTTCTCCCCAGTGCGGCTTTGCAAGCTGCGAGATTGGTAACAAGCTCACCGAAGATGAGCAGTGGGCAAAGATTACGCTTGTGAAAGAAATTGCAGAAGAGGTTTGGGGCTAAACATCAGCTGGTTTGCGGTTTTGTTTGCGACTCCCATGCCGTTTACCGAAGAGTTTCTGACCATATGTTCTTCTCGACTCCTGTCCACTAAAATGGACAGGAGTTTTTTATTGGAGCTAGACTTCGGAGGCAGTATGCCAAGCGAGAAGACCCGCTGCTTGCACCTCGTAAAAATTTTTGAGGAAGAAACTGACGATGACCATGGCTTAAGTACTCCTCAGCTTATTGAAAAGCTGGCAGAGCGTGGTCTGAGCGTGGAGCGTAAAACACTCTACGATGACATCAAATCTCTGCAGAATTTTGGTTACGACATCCAGTCTTATCAGCGCCATCCTGTTGAGTATGGTCTGGCAACGAGGAAGTTTCAGGCTGAAGAGCTCATGTTGATGGCAGATGCTGTGCAGTCATCAAAGTTTTTGACGGAGCGCAAGGCAAATAACCTGGTGAGCCTTATTGGAGAACTGGGTGGGAAGTCTACCTCTGATACGCTAAAGAAGCGCATCCATGTTGAGGGTCGCATTAAGTCGCAAAATGAGTCTGTGTTTTATGCACTCAATGCTATTCAGACGGCACTTTTGCAGAAGAAAAAGGTCTCGTTTAAGTATCGCAAGAAGGGCTTCAAAGATAAGGTTATTGAAGAGCTTCCTGTAAGAGAAGAAACGCCTGTTCAGCTTACGTATATTGACGATTTTTACTATCTTATTGTGTGGAACGATAAGCATCAAAACTTTGTCAATTATCGCGTGGACCGTATGTTTAGGCTTGAGGTTGCTGATGCTGACGCTACGGTTAACGAGCAGATTAAGCAGTTTGATATCGATAAGTATCAAGAGCGTGTCTTTGGTATGTACTCGGGCGAGGTTGTTGAAGTAACGCTTCGTGTTAATGAACGCGTAATGTGCTCGGTGTACGACCGTTTTGGCAAGAACATTATTTTGAATAATCCAAGTTCTGATGGCACAACGGCTGACGTGCACGTTTCTGTCATGGAAGCTCCAACGTTTTATGGTTGGCTTGCAACCTTTGGAACAGATATTGAGTTGGTAGCTCCAAAGAAGACCAGGCAGAAATATCAAGAGTACTTGAGTGGAATTCTTCAGAGCTACCAAACAGAGAAAGAGGATTAGCTAAACGGCTAAGACGGGCTAAACCAGACAGTCACGTGTATCAATTAACGAGCATCAATGACGTAAAGACCTGCTTTAACAAGAAGATGACCATGGTGATCGCTGAGCTGCGTGATCTTGCAAGTAACAATGTTTTGATGTCCGTAGAAGAGCAAAGTACTCCAGAGAGAATTGCTTTCTCTAGGAATAAAGCCAAGCTTGTTGTCATTAGAGTACAGAGCAAGAGCCTCTGGGTCGTAAGGGTTATCGCGTTCAGGAACAATGGTTAGATCTGAGCCAAGTTTAAGCTGATCAAAGATAAGAGGAGCGTCGTAGTAGGGAAGACCGGAAATAACGAAGGAATCAACAAGCTTTGTAGGACTGTACATAAGAGCCTCCTTAGAAGATGTTGAGAACAGAATACGGATTTGTTAAAGAATGAGTGTCCAACAGATTGGACAGTAAAAATAGTTGGAAGACAAAACAGTAAGAGACAGAGATAAAGAGTTTCAAAGGAAGTTTGGATGATTACTACTAAGAGATTGTTTCTTATTCCATGGCATGCATCTGACGCGGAAGAGCTCTATGAACTAGCAAAAGATCCAGAGATTGGACCACTTTGTGGCTGGGAACCGCACAAGACTCTGGAAGATTCCAAACAGGTTCTTGCAAATGTATTGTCCGAGAAGTTCTGTTATGCCGTAAAAGACATGAGGACTGGTCATGTAATTGGCTCGATGTCATTGGACTTTAAAGAAATTCCTGATCCAAAAGATTCCTCAAAGCAGTTGCATCAGGCAGAAATTGGCTATTGGATTGGTCGTCCTTATTGGGGACAAGGATTTGCACCTGAAGGCGCTCAAGCTCTCACTACCTATGCATTTGAAGAGCATGGTGTTGACCAGGTGATTATTAGATATCTTGAGCGAAATAAGAGGTCTGCTTCAGTGGCTCAAAAGTGTGGCTTCACGGAGGCAAAAATCTTTACTGACTTAAATAAATACACAGGTAAAGAAGAGCAGTTTGGTATCTCAGTACTCACAAAAGAGGACTGGGAACGTGTTCAAAAATAGCAGTTCATCTTGCTATTTTGTGTGTTGTTTTTAAATGTTGCATAAGGCAAACTCATATTTGCAACGGCAGAACTGTACGTAAAGTAGTTGAAACAGTTAGCGGACTAAAGATTTTGCTTGTAAGAAGAGCGAGAGAAGTTTTTATGATGATTAACAAACGCCTCATTGCCCTTATTGAGGAGAGTAAAAAATACATT
>CAUUFE010000011.1:0-25523 GCA_963544415.1 uncultured Atopobium sp. | reverse complement strand
GAACAGCCTTCTTTTTCTTTGGAGTCTTAGGCTTTTCTGGAGTCTGTGGTTGAGGTACAGGAGTAGGCTCTGGAGTTGGCTGAGGTTCTGGCTGTGGCTCTGGAGCAGGTGGCTCTGGCCTACGATTTACAAACGTAACCGTAGTTGTCTCATTAGAACCAGTAATTTCTCCAACCTGAGGATTAGGATCATCAATAGTGTAACCATCAAGAGTAGTCAGCTGAGTAATTGTTGACTCAGCCTCAACAAGATAGTCTGGGATAACTACCGTTCCATCAGGACCAGTTGTGAGCAGATAATTGTCATCATCATCCCTATCCAACTCACCTGTCTGAGTATAAGGAACACCAGGAGTTGGTGCATCCTGAGTCATAGCACGAGGGTTACTAGTACCAGGTAAATAAGCTGGATCTGGAGTATTAAAACCGCCAAAAGAAGGTGGACATGCTGGTGAAGGAGATCCAGGCATAACTTCATAAGCAGGAGTAGCAATGAGAGTTGCTCCAGCAATAGGATTTCCGTACTGATCAACTACTCGTACGATAATATTTCCACGCCTTGTTGGGAGAATGATTGAAGCGCTTGTGTTTGTTTCAAAAAGACGAGTGTCTTCATCGTAAGGGAACGTCACTGCATGAAGAGGCACTTTTCCATTAGCTGGACCAGTACAAGCAAAAACGGAATCAAACATCCGTGCATCTGAGTTATAAGAAAGCTGACTAGGATAGCTCGTTGGAGTAACAGTATAACTTCCAGTTACAGGAACTGAAACGCTCTGTCCTTCTCTAACTCCTGTAGCAATTCTATTTCCAAACTCATCCTCTATATTAAAAGTAACATCAGAAAGATAACCTGTTCCAAAATCTGAAAAATAGCGTTGTGACTCAGCATGTACATGCAGGTCGCCCATAATGTGTTCATTTTCAAGATTTATAGTTTGGTGGTCATTACTTCCACCAGCAACACCGGAGAAAGTCACATTTCTAGATGAACGATCAATAACATATCCAGCTTTGAACTTTGTCTGCTGAACCTTATAAGTTCCGTCAGGAAGATTTACCTGGACATTACCGTTTGAATCTGTAACTTGCTCTGCAATAACAGAGCCAGTTGCTGTATCTGTGACTGTAATTGTTACACCATCAACAGGTTTACCATAATAGTCATCAGTAACATTTACCGTAAGCTGATTGTCCCCTGCTGCTAGAACAACTTTTGGAACTCCGATTACAATTACGCAGCATAGCGCAACCAAAATTGACGCTGCTATAAACTTAAACTTTTTCACTTCAAACCTTCCAAATCCATTAAGGATTACAATTGTCTAATTCAAATGATAAAAGAAAATATCATTAAAATGAATATAAACTACATTCTAAATTGCAATTTATTAAATTTTCATATCATCAACAATAAGAATTAGCTATAAACAGCTATTCCCTATCCATCCACACACAAAAAAGCGAGAAGGCCCATTTACTAAAAGACCTTCTCGTCAAATAATCGTAAATCAATTAAAAGAAGTGGGGTTACTTGTCCATGGTGAGATGAATAGCAAAGCCAGCAATCTCGTCTTTGAAATAGACCAAAAACGTACTGCCATCTGGATTGAGTCTTCTTGAAGACTCATCAATTTCAAAGCCGCGACCTGCAAAGTATTTCTCGGCAGCAGGAATATTGTTAACGTGAAAGCCAATATGACCCTTTGTGCCTCGGCCATTTTGTTTCATGACCTCTACCAGAGTCCCTGCAAAAAATGAAGGTGGCTGCTCAATAGTTGGAAGTCCCATAAGAGCGGTGAACAGGTTTGCAATCTTTTCTGCCTCGTCCGCATTGCTTGCGTTAATGCCAACGTGAGCAACGTACATATCAAACTGCTCGACTGGATTAAGAGCGCTGGAATTGTTAGTTGAATCTGTCATACATCTCCCCTTTCCTAGAGCTCAAGTATATAAGGGAAGCTCTAAGATGTATGCTTGGCAATAAATATTAGTCATTACTGTAACTAAGTACTAACAAAAAAGGCCCAGTTACCTAGGCCTTTAAATTTCTATGGTGGGCGATGCTGGATTTGAACCAGCGACCCCTTCCGTGTGAAGGAAGTGCTCTACCCCTGAGCCAATCGCCCGAACGACTAGCAATAATAACAAACAATGAAGCTAATTTCTAGCTTTTGACTTTTTTGAAGGTGAATACGTAGACACAGCTTTATTCATCTGAACAAGAATAATTCCCAGGAAGATAAGCTGAAGAATCATAGGTGCAAGTACCATTGGCTGAGAAGAAAGCTGAGAAACAAACACCCATTCAACAGTAAAGAGAACAAGTTCTACGCCGGCGATGAGACGAATAATGCCATGAGTTTTCTCAAAATCTTTTGCAAGACTGAGGCACTTTTGCAAAATGTAGCAGGAATAAACAGCCATAAGACTGCAAACAAGAAGGACAACCATGCTTGAAGAGAAACGACCATAACCGACAGAAAACGCAAAGATGACAATACCCGCAACACCCAGGGCTCCAAGCATAGAAGAAAGAGCCATCATCAACTTAGTTCCGCGATCCATACAAACCCCCAACAAGTCAGTTCACAAAGAAAAACGTACACAAGAGGAGCTAGAGCAATAAAACGACGTCAACAAAATAATTTATTTAGCATCAAGGGTCTTTTTAACTTTATGAGATCCTCGAGCAACAGCGCTTGCCATTGCCAATAGCGCAAACAGTTCAATAAACTGCAAGGTAACAGATGGTTTAAGTACCAACTGTCCAACCACAATAACTGCGAGCACCACACACGATCCAAAAATCATGGGATAAGCGGCTGCAGCTCTATTAGGTACATTAGCCTCTCTAGCTGCATAACCACCAGTAAGAAGTGAAATCATACTTGCAAGCAAAAGAATGGCGAAATCAATTGATGGACCAGCACCAATTACAAGAACCGCAACATTAACAAGACCTAAAAGTCCGCCAATCAAAAGTGCCAGACTAAAGAGCTTCATTTTGCGAGTCTCAGGAGTCATATATCCCCTATCTATCAAATATCACTTTGGCTATTGTACCCGTCTTTTATATAAATTAAGTAATCGAATCATTAAACGGTAGAGAGTTTCGGTAAAAGAAATGGCGAGAAAACCAAAGGGTTTCTCGCCACAAGTGTATTTGGTGGGCCCAGAGGGATTTGAACCCCCAACCCAGGGATTATGAGTCCCCTGCGCTAACCGTTGCGCCATGAGCCCGTAAGAAAAAAGCGGCGACAGATGCCGCCGCCAGAATGCGTGGTGGAGAATAGGGGGATCGAACCCCTGACCTCATGACTGCCAGTCATGCGCTCTCCCAGCTGAGCTAATTCCCCGAACGTGGTGCGGGAAATACTATAGCAAACCAAAGCTCTGTTTTTCTCGACAATTTTGTAATTGATGGTATATAAAGCGAATTTGCATAAAGTATGCTGGGTACACAAGTAGTAATGATTACTCTTTATTGAAACTTATGGGAGTTTTTGATGAATATAGAATTAGTACAGGGAATTTTGATTCCGTTTGCAGGAACTTCGTTAGGCGCAGCGATGGTCCTGTTTATGAAGAAAGCCTTGAATCGAACGGTAGAACGCGCGCTTACGGGCTTTGCTGCGGGTGTCATGGTTGCCGCATCTATCTGGAGTTTATTGATTCCAGCCATTGAATCCTCTTCGGAGATGGGACAGTTTGCGTTTATTCCTGCGGTAGTTGGATTTTGGATAGGCACCCTATTCTTGCTTTTACTTGACCATGTAATCCCCCACCTTCACCTTGGCGAGACGGACGACGAGGCTGAGGGTATTAAAACAAGCTGGCAGAAATCAACGCTCATGGCACTAGCAGTAACACTCCACAACATTCCAGAAGGAATGGCAGTTGGCGTTGTTTTTGCTGGTTGGGTTTCGGGAAATTCTACTATTACCTATGCAGGAGCAATGGCTTTAGCACTTGGTATTGCTATTCAGAACTTTCCTGAAGGCGCCATCATTTCTATGCCTCTTCATGCAGGTGGAACCTCTAAAGGCAAGTCCCTCATCTTGGGAATTTTATCGGGCATAGTTGAACCTATTGGAGCAGTGCTAACTATTCTTGCAGCAGAGCTTGTTATTCCCATTCTTCCCTACCTGCTCAGTTTTGCCGCAGGCGCCATGATGTACGTTGTCGTAGAAGAACTTATTCCAGAAATGAGTGAAGGCAAGCACTCAAACGTTGGAGTGCTTGCCTTCGCATTAGGATTTACCGTTATGATGACGCTTGATGTAGCGCTTGGTTAATAACCAAGCGCTCTTTTTTTAAAGCTCACGCTCTGGAAGGATCTTCTCGGCCAGCCAAGAGCCAACTTCATCAAGGGCAACCTCAAAGCGCTCGCCGGTAGCGCGCTCTTTGACTTCTGCAATGCCATTTGCAACGCCCTTCTTGCCCACAATTACCTGCCATGGGAAACCGATAAGGTCTGCATCAGCAAACTTGACACCAGGACGCTCTGCACGGTCATCAACAACAGTCTCAAGACCAGCAGCAACACAAGCGTCAGCTACAGTGCCTGCTGCATCCCAAATCTCTGGGTCTTTATCGGAGAGGCAAAGAATGGAAACCTCATAAGGAGCAACAGAGACTGGCCACTTGATGCCCTTCTCGTCATTGTATTGCTCAACAACGGCCGCAAGCAGTCTGGAAACACCAATACCATAGCAGCCCATAACAAGAGGCTTATCCTCGCCGTTTTCGTCGGTGAAGGTAGCGTTAAGAGCTGAAGAGTACTTGGTGCCAAGCTGGAAGACCTGGCCAACCTCAATACCGCGAGCAGCATGGAGTGGAAGACCACACTCAGGACAAATATCGCCCTCCTGAGAAGTAACAAGATCTTTCCACTCGTTAATCTCAAAGTCACGGCCAAGCTCAACATGATCAAGGTGGTAGTCTGCCTTGTTAGCGCCGCAGAGCCACCACTGAGTATCCTCGAGGGAAAGGTCTCCAACAACACGGATACCCTCAGGTAGACCAACAGGTCCAATGAAGCCCTTGATGAGGCCATACTCTTCTAGCTCTTCATCAGTCATCATGTGGTACTCACCAAAAGCATGCTCAGCTTTTACCTCATTGAGCTCATGAGTGCCTGGAACAAAGCACACAACTGGCTTGCCATTTCCGTCAACAAGCGCAAGAGCCTTGCGAGTTGCTGCGGGTGAAACGTGGAGGAACTCTGCAACGTCATCAATGGAGCCAATGCCAGGAGTATGAATCTCACACATCTTGCCAGACTCGCGCTCTTCAACGTTGATTTTTGCAGCAGCTGCCTCAGTATCTGCAGCGTAGCCACAATCGCAGTAAACCAGGCTTGCCTCGCCAGCCTCAGCCAGAGCCATAAACTCAACAGAGGTGTCTCCACCAATCTGACCAGAGTCTGCAACAACCTGGAGAGCCTTAAGGCGTGTACGATCGCAAACGTTCTGGTAAGCAACCTTCTCCTGGTCATAGCACTCTTGCAGTGACTCTTGATTTGCCGAGAAGGAATAGCCATCTTTCATAATGAACTCACGGCCGCGCATAAGACCAAAGCGTGGACGGCGTTCGTCACGGAACTTATCCTGAATCTGATAGAGCGTTACAGGAAGCTGCTTATAGCTCTTAAGCTCATTTCTAATGAGGTCTGTAAAGGTCTCCTCGTGAGTTGGACCAAGGGCAAACTGACGATCGTGGCGATCATGCATACGCATAAGCTCGTCGCCGTAGACGTCCCAACGACCAGACTCTTCCCAGAGCTCAGCTGGAGTCATGATAGGAACAAGAATCTCCTGAGCACCAATACCGTCCATCTCATCGCGAATGATGGCCTCAATCTTTAAAAGAGAGCGCCATGCAAGTGGCAGATAAGAGTACAGACCAGCAGCGGTCTTTCTAATCATGCCAGCACGAAGGAGCAGGCGGTGACTTGCAAGTACAGCCTCAGCTGGGTCTTCTTTGAGCGTTGGTGCATACAAAGAAGACATGCGCATCCAGTGCTTCAAGGTAGTTTCCTTTCAATATGAAGTAATACGTATAGTTTACTTATTTTTTGCCAAAACGATTCTCAATTTCGGCGAATAGCTCATCAACAATCTTATCTTCAGGCACTTTTCTAATAGGATTGCCGTTTTCAAACAACACAGCCTGGCCTTTGCCACAGGCAACGCCAAGGTCAACGCCCCTGGCCTCACCAGGTCCGTTAACAACGCAACCCATGACTGCCACAGAAATTGGAGCACGAACGCCATCCAGACGCTTGGTAACCTCTTCTGCAATAGGAATCATGTCAACGCCACACCTGCCGCACGTAGGGCAGCTTACCAGCTCTGGCTTAATGCGACGCATACCAAGAGCAGCAAGAAGCTCCCATGCTACATGGACCTCTTCTACAGGGTCGGCTGTTAGAGACAGACGCATGGTATCACCAATGCCGCTCTCAAGCAGAATGCCAACTGCGGCAGAATTCTTTACCGTTCCCTGCCTCAGCGCGCCAGCCTCTGTAACACCTACATGCAGAGGAATCTGTGGAAGCTCCTTTGAAAGTGCACGATAGACCGCAAGTGTAGTGGGGACATCATGAGCTTTTGCAGACAAGACAATGTCGTCAAAACCGCGAGAAGAAAAGTGCTCAACAAAAGACTTTGACGATGCCACGAGCTTCTCGACAAGGGTCATATCCTGTCTTGTATCAAATTCTTTAGCAAGAGAGCCCGCGTTAACACCAATTCTGATAGGAATATGAGCCTCTTTAGCAGCGTCAATGACGGCGTCAACACGCTCCATAGAGCCAATGTTTCCTGGGTTAATACGGAGCGCTGCCGCACCTCGCTTTGAAGCTTCAAGTGCCAGCTTATAGTCAAAGTGAATATCGGCAACAACAGGAAGCGGCGAGTATTTGCAAATCTCTTCAAAGCCGTCGAGGGCCTTTGCGTCTGGAATTGCCACACGGATAATCTCGCACCCTGCCTCGGCAAGCCCCTTGATCTGAAGGAGCGTTGCGTCTGGATCGTCTGTTTTAGTAGTGCACATAGACTGAACGGAAACGGGAGCGCCGCCACCAACCTGGACAGATCCAACCATGACGGGATGAGTTTTTGTGCGAGCAATCTCAGACATAAAATCAGCTACCTAAAAAGTAAATGAAGAATATCGTTTCTCAGTGCAACAACAAAGACAAACAGGAAAAACGCCAGTCCAATGTAAGACAAAATGTTTTGAACCTTGATAGACAGAGGCTTTCTAATAATCACCTGAATTACCTCAATCAGAATCTTCCCACCGTCAAGAGGTGGAATAGGTAAAAGATTCATGAATCCAAGTGACATGGAAATAGCTGCTACCAGCATAATAAGAGTCGAGAAACCCTCTGCAGCAGCTTCTGATGCCATTACAGAAATTCCTACAACAGAAGACGACTGATTGAGAACTTCCATGGTCTGCGTTGGTATGAGCAGTCTGAGTGCAAACTGGCCAACCTGCGCGGCATACGATACAGCTGCAGCTGATGCGTCAATAAACGAGAAGTGATAGGTGGTCATGACAGGTGTCACGCCGATGATTTTATCATCAGGGCGCAAAACTGGCTTAATGGTAGTTTCAAGCTGAATGCCATTGCGCTCATACGTGACAGGGATATCCTTGCCTCCATTGGACATTGCATCTTTGATAGCAGTAGTAAGGTCTTCCCAGGTTTGTACCTCTACCTTGTTAAAGGTAAGAATGGTGTCTCCGGGAGTAAGGCCTGAAATAGCAGCAAGAGAGCCAGATTCAACAGAGCCCAGCTGAGCCTTGTTTTGAGCTGCAGGAACACCAACAAACATCAAAGAGCCCACAACAAGCACAAAGGCCAGCGCAATGTTGACCAAAGGTCCACCCAAGATCATGAGCAAACGTTTGGGAACATTTACACCAACATACGTATGAGCCTTCTCTTGAGCAAAGAAATCATCAGCGGACATCTGTGGAACACAAGGCTCCCCCGCTGCTGTAGAGCCTTCAAGCTCAAAGTTGTGGCCGCGATCATACTCACAGCGAAGCTCAGCATCTCGCGCAAGCGTCTGAAACGTGGTGTTTGCTAGCTCATCTGACTCTTTGACAAGCTCAATGGAGCCCCAATCTGCAAGGGTGTACAGCAGATTGTAGGCGCGGTCATCCTCACAGTTAAGTTTTGCAGCAAGCGTGCCAACCTCAAGTGAGCCAGCTTCTTGAACGCTCATCAGAGCTTGTGGAAGCAGCTCATCTAGCTCGCCTTCCATCCCGCAGATGCGCGTATAGCCACCAAAAAGAAGTGGCGTCACACCAACCTCAGTACCGTATTTTTTGCTCTTATGAGAAAGCTTGTACTTGAACGGCATACCCAAGAAGAACTCAGTAACACGGACGCCACACAGACGAGCCATACCGTAATGGCCAGCCTCGTGAACAAATACAAGGAGCGAGAGGACCAAGAGTCCCCAAAAAATTGGTGAAAGAATAGCAAACAAATTCACAAAATTCCTATCCCACAAAAGAGCGAGCTAAAGCTCGTGCTTCTGTGTCTACAAGCGTCAATTGTTGAAGGTCTTCTACCCTTTGAACTTCAGAGGCATTCATAGTCTCTGCAACAATGCGCTCAATATCAAGAAATGAACATCTTCCTCGTCTAAATGCATGGTTAGCAACTTCATTAGCAGCATTCATGATGCATGGAAGCGTTCCGCCAACAGTTCCCGCGTGACGAGCAAGAGCTAGGCATCCAAAGGTTTTCTCGTCAGCATAGTCGCCTGTGAGAGGAGCGGTTTCTTGCCACTCAACCGGCTGAGCAATTGCTGGCCAACGATGTGGATAGCTCAGCGCAAACTGGATAGGTAGCCTCATATCAGAGGCTCCAAGCTGCGCTTTAACAGAGCCGTCAACAAACTCAACCATAGAGTGAATGCGACTCTGGCGATGTACCAACACCTCAAGCTTATCCATTGGAGTGTCAAAGAGGTGATGAGCCTCAATGAGCTCGAGGCCCTTATTCATGAGCGTGGCGCAATCGATGGTAATCTTGGCGCCCATCTTCCAGGTTGGATGCGCCAAGGCGTCGTCAGCCGAAACGTGTTTGAGCTGCTCACGAGAATATCCAAAGAACGGACCACCAGAGCAGGTAAGCCAAATCCTCTGGATATCAGCGGGGTTCTCGCCAATAAGGCACTGGAAGATGGCACTGTGCTCAGAATCAACGGGGATGAGCTGACCAGGCTTGACCAGAGGCATCAGAAGGTCTCCGCCAACAACAATTGACTCCTTGTTAGCGTAAGCCAGCACTTTGCCAGCCTTCACAGCGGCTAGACCAGCGTAAATGCCGGCCTCTCCCACTACTGCATTGACTACGCAGTCAACCTCATCCAGCTCAGCAAGCGCCTGAACGGCCTCAGGGCCAAAGCTTGCTTTGCAGCCTTGGGGCAAGCTGTCGAGAAGAGCATTGCCCTTGACACTTGCATCGGCAAAAGCAACGTATTTGCAGTTGAACTCAGTTGCTGCCTTCACGGCAAACTCAACCGACGACCTCACCGCAAGGGCTGCAACCTCCACCTTTTGTGGGAAATGACGACATACATCAAGTGTCTGCATGCCCACAGAACCCGAAGCGCCAAGGACAGCAACACGCAGAGGCTCATGCCTTACAGCACGAGGCGCGGTATCTTCAAAAATGCTCAAAACCTATGCTCCAAACGGCAGCGCAATAGGTAGCTTGACCTGGCTAAAGAGCACGGCAAGCTGGAAGAGAAGAAACGCCGCCATAGTTCCAAAAATCATCGAATCAGTTCTATCAAGTAGGCCACCATGACCAGGCATAATTGAACCAGAATCCTTGAGGCCCACTCCTCGCTTAATGCGAGACTCAAAGAGGTCTCCAACAACAGAGAAGATGCCTTCTGTTACGCCAAAAAGCAGCGCAAATAGTGGATTCATATCAATTGCGCCAAAAACTGCCATCAAGAACCACACAAGCATTGAACCTAAAAGACCACCGTAGAAGCCTTCCCAACTCTTATTGGGAGAAATTCTTGGCGCCAGTTTATGCTTGCCAAATTTGGATCCAAACAAATACGCAAATGAATCATTAGCCCACACAGAGAGCATGACGGCAAGCGTGATCCAAGGAATAGAAAAACTAGGCTCTGTGGACCTTAGAAGCACTACCGTTGAAAGTGAAAGCGAGGTATACAGTGGTCCAAAGGCCGTAACCGCCACGTCTGCAAGGTTTGCTCGCGGTGTTAAAACATACCAAAGTCCGCAAAGAATAATCAAAAGCAGAGAAAATACCAGCGGAAAGACGTGACCAAAATACGCAATTATGGGAAAAACAAGCGAGAAGACAAGGCCAAGAGGCTCGTTTGGCATACGTCCGCCCATACGGCAAATATGGAAGAACTCAGAGCAGCAGAGCCATGCCATGCCAGCAATCAAAACAATAGTGGCTTCTTTGCCAACAAACAGCGCAGCAAGCACAATAGCTGCATAAACTACGCCAGACAGAGTTCTTGTCAAAAGCTTCTCGGTAACGCCACGAACTCGCTGACCCATAAGGTTACCAGCGGCTCGTTGCAGCTCTTTAAGTGAGCGACGAATCTCCAGCTTTTCAATCTGTCTATCAATTCCAACGCTACCTATTTCTTCAGGATTAGGCTGAGCATCAGCAGGAATCCTAGAGGTAGGCCTTCTGGAATCGCGCGTATTGTCCACCACTATTTCACTCCTCCGAATCGCCTTTCGCGACCCTGATAGTCCTTAATGGCGCGCAAAAAATCCCACTTAGAGAAGTCAGGCCAGTAAGTTTGCGTGACATACAGCTCCGAGTAAGCCAACTGCCAGAGCAAATAGTTAGAAAGTCTTAGCTCTCCTGACGTGCGAATCAAAAGGTCTGGATCAGGAAGTCCTGCTGTATAGAGGTTCTTCTCGAGGTCAGCCGAAGTCACCGAGTCAGCGGACACGGTGCCTTCAGCAATTTGATTAGCAAGAAGAACAGCTGCCCTGGTTAGCTCTGCACGAGAGCCATAGTTAACAGCAAGCGCAAACGTCATACCAGTGTTTTGCGCAGTCTCATCAAGTCCGCGCTGGAAGGTCTTGCGGGTCTTCTCTGGCAAAGCCTCAAGGTCACCAAAGAAACGCAGCTTAACGTTTTCTTGGTGGAACAGTGGAAGTTCTTTAAGAAGCGTCTCTGCAAAAAGACGCATGAGCAAGTCAACCTCACGCTGAGGACGTTTCCAGTTTTCTGTGGAGAACGCATAAACTGACAAAACGTCCAATCCAAGGCGCACACTAGTAGTAACAGCCTCGCGCAAAGAAAGAACGCCGGCCTTATGACCTTCGGTTCTGTCAAGTCCGCGAGCTGTAGCCCATCTGCCGTTTCCATCCATAATGATGGAAACGTGAGACGGAATAGTTTCTAAATTGATATCAGAGAGACTGATATCTTCTGGTGCGTCTGAGAAATACTGGACGAGTTTGTCTGTATCAAACTGCACTTAAATCTCCATGATTTCTGAAGTCTTGGTCTTAAGAAGAGACTCGATCTGTGCAATATAGGTATCAGTCAGCTTCTGAATACCGTTCTTCTCGCGCTTCTGATCGTCCTCAGAGAGCTCCTCATCGCGCTCAATCTTGCCGTTAACGTCACGACGAACGTTACGAACAGCTACGCGAGCCTCCTCAGCAATCTGAGAGCACTCTTTAGCAAGCTCACGGCGGCGCTCCTCAGTTGGCATTGGGAAAGGAAGCCTAATAGCAGAACCATCATTGGATGGAGTAATGCCAAGGTCAGAAGTCTCAATGGCCTTCTCGATGCTCTTTAGAGCGGTCTTGTCCCATGGCTCTACAAGCAGCATAGATGCCTCTGGAACCTTGATGGCTGCAAGCTGAGAAATTGGAGTTGGCTGGCCATAGTAGTCAACCTTAATGTGATCAAGTGCGTGTGGATTTGCTCGACCAGTACGGACGCGGCCAAAGTTATTCTTAAGTGCCTCGATGCACTTCTCCATAGACTGCTTAGCTTTATCAGAATGAACGCTCATTAGTCCTCCTCAACGACAGTGGTACCGACTTCTTCTCCGGAAATTGCCTTCATGAAAACGCCTTCAGACTGCATGTCAAATACAAGAATTGGCATCTTATTGTCTTTGCACAGCGCAATTGCTGCAGCGTCCATAACCTTAAGTTCTTTGGCGAGAACGTCTTTGTAAGTGACGGTGTCATACTTAACTGCATCTGCATGAGTGACAGGGTCACAGTCGTAAATGCCATCTACCTTTGTTGCCTTCATCAGTGCCTCAGCACCAATCTCGCAAGCGCGAAGAGCTGCAGCGGTATCAGTAGTGAAGTAAGGGTTACCTGTACCAGCAGCAAAGATAACAATACGACCCTTCTCAAGGTGCCTGATAGCACGACGGCGAATATAAGGCTCTGCAACCTGGGCCATAGAAATTGCGCTCATAACGCGGCAATCCATGCCGTTGCGCTCAAAACAATCCTGAAGCGAGAGAGCATTAATTACGGTTGCAAGCATGCCCATGTTATCGCCCTGGGCACGATCCATACCAGCTGCTGCCTGAGAAACGCCTCTAAAGATATTTCCACCACCAACAACAATGGCAACCTGAACACCAGACTCCCAAACAGGTTTGATTTCTTTAGCAAGCATCTCTGGAATTGAGGGGTCAATACCAAAGGATTGCTCACCCATCAATGCTTCACCAGAAAGCTTTAAAAGTACTCGTTTGTATTTAGCTGAAGACAAAGCTTCCTCGCTCTCTCCGTTTGCCATAGTTGTAATAATTTTAACAAACGACACCGTAAGTTTTGCAGGAATCACGGTAAAAAAAGAGCCGGTTGAAGACAACCGGCTCAAAATAATTGAAGTAAAAAGTCTTACTCTTCACCAAAAGCAAAACGTACGAAGCTGACAATCTTAACCTCGTCGTCAACCTTCTTGGAGAGCAGCTTTGCGTACTCAGAAATGGTCATATCTGGGTCCTTAACAAATGCCTGCTCAGTAAGGACGTACTCCTTGTAGTACTTCTCGAGACGACCATAAGCCATCTTCTCCTGAATAGCCTCAGGCTTACCGGACTCAGCAGCCTGTGCCTTGTAAATGGAGAGCTCGTGATCAACGATGTCCTGTGGAACATCCTCACGACGAGCAGCAACTGGAGCAGCTGCAGCTACCTGCATTGCAACATCGTGTGCAAAGTTCTTGAAGTCCTGAGACTCAGCGGTCTCTGGCTTGTTGAACTCAAAAGTAACAATGTCAGCAAGCTTGCCACCAAGGTGGATGTAGCTAGCAAGAGCGCCGTTTGCAGCCTCAACGCGCTGGAAACGAAGAACGCGCATGTTCTCGCCGATGTTGTGGATCTTATCGGTGATTGCCTCGTCAACAGTCTCGTCGCCAAGCTTAGCAGCCTTGAGCTCCTCAACGTCTGCTGGGTTGCTCTCAACGACAACTGCAGCAAGATCGCCAGCAAAGCCGGTGAACTGTGGGTTTGTACCAACAAAGTCAGTCTCGCAGGAGAGCTCGAGGATTGCGCCAGTCTTGCCGTCTGGGCTGATGAAAGTAGCAATAGTGCCCTCGTTGGTGTCACGGCCAGCACGCTTAACTGCCTTAGCAACGCCCATAGTACGAAGGATGTCTACTGCCTTCTCAATATCGCCCTCAGCCTCGACGAGTGCCTTCTTGCACTCCATCATAGGAGAGCTGGTCATATCACGAAGCTGCTTAACAAGTGCTGCGGTAATCTCTGCCATGTTTTCCTCCCAAAAATCTACTGAATAACTAAATTATTTAACCCGTTGCTAAGAGTTACTCAGCAGCTGGGGTCTCGGACTCAGCGCCCATCTCTTCAGCAGAAATCTGCTCCTTGCCGCTACCTGCA
The DNA here is from genome assembly GCA_963544415.1 of uncultured Atopobium sp. Taxonomy (GTDB): domain Bacteria; phylum Actinomycetota; class Coriobacteriia; order Coriobacteriales; family Atopobiaceae; genus Lancefieldella. Next base: position 11,599 of record CAUUFE010000011.1, on the reverse strand, counting down.
AGAATTGCGTCTGCAGCAAGCTGGCACATAAGAGAAATGGAACGAATAGCATCGTCATTTGCAGGAATGCCGTAATCAACAACATCTGGATCAGAGTTGGTGTCAAGCAGGGAGACAACTGGAATGTGAAGACGGTTTGCCTCACGGATTGCGTTCTCTTCACGCTTGGAATCAACAACAAAGAGAGCCTGTGGAAGAGAAGTCATATCACGGACGCCACCGAGGTTAAGCTGAAGCTTCAGAAGCTCCTTGTTCTTAAGAGCCTGCTCCTTCTTAGGAAGAGTTGCCATACGGCCATCCTCTACCATTGCCTCAAGCTCCTCAAGGCGCTTGATGCGGGAACGCATGGTGACAAAGTTGGTGAGCATACCGCCAAGCCAACGCTGGTTGATGTAAGGCATGTTTGCACGAGCTGCCTCAGTAGCGATTGGCTCCTGAGCCTGCTTCTTGGTACCGACGAAGAGAACGCGGCCACCCTTAGATGCAACATTCTTCAGGAAAGTGTAAGCAGCGTCTGCGCCAAGCATGGTCTGCTTAAGGTCAAGAATGTAAATACCGTTGCGCTCACCAAAGATGTATGGCTTCATCTTAGGGTTCCAACGACGAGTCTGGTGACCATAGTGGCAACCAGCATCCAGAAGAGTCTGAATAGTAATCTTTGCAGCCATTTTTACCTCCATTGGTTGTTCCTCCGTACGAGTTCAAGCCTTGTTAAAACCACCCAACACCTGGCTTAGCGTTAGGCACCACGGCAAACAAGTAGTCGTACGTGCGATTTTGTGCTGTTTGGTAACAGCATGTTGTGCTTCTACACAACTTTTGAAAGTATAGCAGGAAAACGAGGGCTACGTCTATAAAGAATTTAGACCATAACCTCTACAAATACTGCGTAAATGCATCAAACTTCTTTGCGCAAGATATTTCGCAACAACGCTCAGCTTATTTTGATCTTGGATGAGCTGCTTTTGCTGCTTCTTTGAGCCTGTCAACTGACAAATGCGTATACACCTGTGTAGTTGAAAGTGATTCATGACCTAAAAGTTCTTGCACAACACGAAGATCTGCTCCACCACCAAGAAGTTCTGTGGCGTATGTATGTCTCATAGCGTGTGGAGAGAGTGAGCTATCTAGTCCTGCAGCCGTTAGATACGACGAAAAAACCTTGCGCAAAGAATCCGCGCTCATGGTATTTCCTCTTACGGAAATAAAAAGAGCCGAATGTGCACGGCCCGCTTTATCTTTCAACAAAAGCGTAGGTCGAGAAGACCTAAGGTACTTTTTAAGCCACTCGATTGCAGACTCATAGAGAGGAACAATTCGCTCTTTAGAGCCTTTACCAAAGAGACGCACTGTTCCATTTTGCAAATCAACCTGTTCAAGCTTGAGAGACGCCACCTCAGAAATACGAGCTCCTGTTGCATACAAAAACTCAAGAAATGCTCTATCTCTAAGACCTACCGCAGTTGAAATATCACATGATTCCAATAGCCTGCTTACATCAGAGTCAGTCATGGTATGTGGAAGATTACGTGGCGCTCGAGGATTGCTCAGTGAAAGAGCTGGATCTGTAGCAATAAGCTTTTCTCGCTGCATCCATTTGTAAAAACCACGCAACGCAGATAAATGCCTATTTAGTGTTTTTGCTGAATATTGAGCTTGTTTGAGGTAAGCCAAATACAAACGAAGGTTTCTGTGATCAACCTTAGTTACCTCAACGCCTTCCCTACTGCACCACTGCTCAAATGCTAAAAGATCAGTTTGATATGACCTTAAAGTATTCTCAGAAAGATTCCTCACCTTGCTTAAATACTCAATAAATTGTTCAACGTGACTTACCTGCACTTTAGAAATGCCCACATTAATCACGCTTTACACTATCAAAGAGTTCGTGGCGAGAGGCAAGATACTCATCAAAATCTTTATGAGCGCGCTCCGCCATCTTCTTGCGGCGCTCATCTTTTCTTTTAATGTGCTCGTCCAATGGCTCAAAAATTCCAAAGTTAACATGCATAGGCTGGTAATCTTTGGTATTTGGATTTGTTGCATATCCCACAAGAGAGCCAAACGAGGTTGTTAAAGGAAGCTTGACTTCCTCTTTGCCTAACAGACGAGCGTACATGTTAAGCGCTGCAAGCAAACCTGAGGCAATCGCCTCAACATAGCCTTCTGTACCTGTAATTTGACCTGCAAGAATAGTAGAAGTGCCTGGAATTCCAAATGACCTATCAAGCGCATGAGGAGAATCAACAAAAGAGTTTCTATGCATGACGCCATAGCGAACAAACTCAGCATTCTCCAAGCCTGGGATGAGCGTAAATACGCGTTTTTGCTCTCCCCAGGTAAGGTTTGTCTGAAAACCAACCAGGTTAAATGCTGTTTTAGCTGTATTTTCTGCACGAAGCTGAACTGCCGCCCAGGGACGTTTACCTGTTCTGGGATCAATAAGTCCAACAGGTTTTAGCGCTCCAAATCTAATTGAATCATGTCCTGTTCTTGCCACTTCCTCAATTGGCTGACATGCCTGGAACAAATCGGATTGCTCAAAATCGTGTCCGATAACACGTTTAGCAGACAGTAACTCCTCTACAAATGTGTCGTATTCATCTTTATTCATAGGGCAATTAAGGTAATCGCCAATTCCTAAATCCTCATAACGAGACTGGGAGAATGCAATTGAGCGGTCGATTGACTCTTCAGAGACAATAGGTGCTGCTGCGTCAAAAAACGACATTCTGTCAGTTCCCACACGCTTAGAAATAGCCTGGTACAAGCTATCAGAACACAGAGGGCCTGCAGCGATAACTGTTGGCTCATCAGTAAGCTCTGTAACCTCTGCATGAGTCACAGAGATGTTGGGGTGATTTTTAATCTGCTCAGTTACTGCTTTTGAAAACTCTTCCCTATTTACCGCAAGCGCGCCACCTGCAGGAACAGAGTTTTCTTCTGCTATACGAAGCAGAAAACTGTTCATCTTCTTAAGCTCTGACTTTAAAATTCCAGCTGCAGAGTCTTCTTTAGTAGATTTCAAAGAGTTGGAGCATACCAGTTCAGCAAACATGTCTGTGTGATGCGCTGGAGAAGACACAACAGGACGCTGCTCAATGAGCTCTACAGAAATACCACGAGAAGCAAGCTGTAAAGCACATTCGCTTCCAGCTAAACCGGCGCCAACTACAGTAACTTTTTGTGTCATTGTTCACCTATCACACACTACGAATCCAAATAAAACTCTCTAGAAGGAGTATACCTTCCATCCGGTAATCTTTTTACCATTCCACGTGCTTCATAATCAGTAAGAGAATTTAACACGGTAAGTACGTTTTCTGATAGCCTCCATGCAAGCTCTTCTGGTCTTGAAGGAGAAGCAATAAGTGCAGATAAAAGTGGCGTTAGCTTCTTATCTTGCTTCATTTGTTCCTGAACCAGGCAATCAAAATCTAATGAAATTGCAATGCCCAACGATGTCTCATCAGGAATAATTTGAGCCCCTTCAGAGATGAGTTTATTCGTACCCGCAGAGGCTGGAGAGAAGATAGACCCAGGTATTGCATAAATAGTTTTACCAAGAGAGTTGGCAAACTCAGCAGTGCTCATGGTACCTGAACAAAGCCCTGCTTCCGTTACCAAAAGCACTTTACCTAATGCTGCAATAACCGCATTTCTTCTAGGAAAGGCATAGCGTCTAGGAGGCGTTCCCCACCTGTCTAAAGAAATAACTGCCCCCCTTCCTTCTCGCGCTGCTTCAAAAAGCTCTGCAGAAGTAGTTGGATATGTCACATCTGCACCACAGCCTGCCACTACAACAGTCTTTCCACCAGCATTAAGAGAAGCCATACCCGCCATATAATCGCAGCCAAGAGCTCCACCGGATACCACCACGATATTGTTATTTGCAGCACATCTACCAGCCATTTCTGCAATTGCCATGCCATATGGAGTGGCCCTACGAGCCCCAATTACAGACATACAAGGTTGCTGCAAAACGCTTCTATCCCCCATTCCATAGATAATTTCAGGCGGGTGGTTGAGCAGTAGCAATTCTTTTGGATAGTCCTCATCTTCTGATGAAATCTCCCATTTCTCCATTGCTACTCCAAAGAACGAGACCTATAGGCAACCGCCTCAGATACGTCGTCTTTTGTCACCTTTTCATGGTGAGCAATGTCTGCGATAGTCCTTGCAACCCTGCAGGTACGCGTTATTGCTCTACCTCCTAGATGAAGTCCACGAGCAAATCTATGAAGCACCTGCAATGCCGATTCATCAAAGCTCTCCACGTACTTTTGGCGAGAAGTGCCATCTACTCCACGGGTTTCTCGCCAAGAAGCAAAGTCTCTGCCAGAGACAACAAGTGAGCGCATACCTGCTGAAGTGAGTCCTAGCTCACCTTGAATTACTCGATCAGAAGAAGGTCGGGCCACATCACACACAATATCTATTCGATCCATTAAAGGACCTCCAATTTTTGATTGATACGTAGAAATCTTTCCTGGAGAGCACTTGCAGGTGTGAGTTTTATCTCCAAAGTATCCGCAGGGACAGGGATTAGCTGCAGCGATGAGCTGGAACTGAGAAGGAAACTTATAGATGCCATCCACTCGCGCAAGACGTACATATCCATCTTCGATTGGCTGACGTAAAACCTGCAGCGTATTAGAAGCAAACTCGGGCAGCTCATCTAAAAAGAGCACGCCTTTATGAGCAAGAGAAATTTCGCCTGGGATGACAGGTTTGCCACCTCCAATCATGCCTGCTACAGAAGCTGAATGATGAGGAGACCTAAAGGGCCGTACACCTGCTTGAATAGAATCTGTTTCGCACCCCGCTACAGAATGTATGAGCAATACCTCATCGCGCTCTTCTTTAGAGAGTTCTGGGAGGATAGTTGGAATTCTTTTAGCAAGCATTGTTTTACCTGCACCTGGCGGGCCAATCATGAGCATCCCCAGGTTTCCTGTGGCGGCAATTACGATGGCTCGCTTGACTAATTCCTGGTCAATCACCTCTTCAAAGTCTAAATTCTCGCTGAGCATTGCTGTTTCTACAGAATGCTTACGCTGAACCAATGGCTTACAAAATGATTGATCTCTTAAACTCACGTTGAGCAATGATTGAATTCCTATGACGTGACTCCAGTCAGAACCAAACAAATTGCAATCTGAAGAGGAGATTAGTTTCATTCCCAGCTTCTTTGCAAGCATTGCATACGCTGCCATACCTCTAACTGAAGAGATCTTGCCGTTTAATGAGAGTTCTCCAACAAACAGCCTGTTATGCACAATCTCTTGAGGAATCTGTCCAGTAGCTGCAAGAATAGCAACTGCTATAGGCAAATCAAATCCAGTACCTGTCTTCTTTATATCCGCAGGCGTCAAATTGATTGTTACCAGCAATCGAGGGATGGTAAAACCAGCAGCTTTTAGTGAGCAACGCACACGAGAACGAGATTCCATAATGGATCCGTCGGGCATACCTACGATGGTTATTCCAGGTATGCCGCCTGAAATACCCACTTCCACATCTACAGGTATTGCCTCAATTCCTCTAAGAGTTGCTGTATGAACGCAAATGGTTGCCTGGCTCATTGCTCATCCCAGCTAAATGCCCCAATTAAATGCCTTAGACTTGCTGTGCTTGGAGCTACAAGATTAATAGCAACAACATCAAATCTAATAGAGGTAAGTGCTGGATGAAGCGCTGCATACATAAGCGCAAGCGTTCTGTATTTTTCTTGCTTTGCCCTATTTACAGCCAGCTCAGGCATGATGCTATCGTCTTTGTTCAAAATACGTCTTGTCTTTACCTCAACAAGCACAACGTTATCGCCATCTTGAGCAACAATATCAACCTCACCAATCTGACACGTCCAGTTAGTTTGGATAATTTTGTAGCCTCTTTTGATGAGGTATTTTGCTGCAATCTCCTCGCCTTTCTCGCCAATTTGGCGAGAAGACATCTCTTCTAGCGGAATTCTTCCCTCTTGTGCGTTGTCCTCTTCAGAAACCTTGTCCTGATCTTTTGGCTCCGCCTGTGGTGAGGGTTTCTCCTCTACCTCATTAGGCAAAGAACCTGGATACTTGCTTGTGTCTTTCTTGCTCATAACTCTCCTTTCATTGTGGGAGAGTTCAGTTTGCAGGAGCACTTTGACACTAACTTGACTGCTGTCTGTCTAAACAGCGTAATGATTCTGACGAAAGTAAAAAATTTGATATTACGGGCTTGCGGCTATAGAAAAAGCCCGTTCAATCCTCTTAGAATGAACGGGTCCATGTTTACGTCTGAAAGTTAATCTGATTGCTTAAATTGGATGTATTAAAACAGTCTTTGCGTCTTAACAAAGTTTCCACAAAACGACGCACGATGTATGAGAGAAAGTCCCATCTCACCAATAGCTTCAATGTGTTCAGCAGAGGCATATCCTTTACATTCTGCCAGGTGATAGCCGGGGTACTCCTCGTCATAGGCCACCATAAGAGCATCTCTTGTTACCTTTGCCACAATTGAAGCGGCAGCAATAGAAGCAATGCGTGCATCACCCTTAACAAGAGTCTTTTCTTTGGGGTGGATATGCATAGGATTTCCATCAATCAAGACGCATTCAGGCTCAATACCTGTGTTTTTGACAGCCTGAAGCATAGCGTCTCTTAAACACTGTGCCATGCCAACTTCATCAATTCTTTGAGGAGCAATATGAGCAATGCCAATTGCCGTAGCAACTTCTTGAATTTGTGCCGCTAGAATCTCTCGCTTTGTTGCGGTTAATTTTTTGGAATCGTTTAGTCCATAGATGATAGGATCTTCTGGCAAACATACCGCACAAACCGTTAAAGGACCAGCTACAGAACCTCTGCCCACCTCATCAACACCAACAACAAGTCCGCCCCCAGAAAGCTCCTTCTGAAAGCGATACATTTCTTCTACACGGGTCTTCTCGGCATGTTCTTTTTCAATGCGCTTTTTAGCTGATTCTAGAGCCTTGATAACCTGTTTACGGGGGTCCTCGCTATAACGAGCTATGAGTTCGTATACTTCAGTCTCTGGGGCATCGCTTAAACGAGCAATTATATCTTTAGCAGAATCAGCCATGTTTTCTCCAAACTACACGACTATGGTACTAAAAAAGCCGCCCGGAGGCGGCTTTAAAGAGCATATGAAGTTGATTAGCGCTTCTCGCGAAGACGAGCAGCCTTACCAACACGATCGCGCAGGAAGTAGAGCTTAGCGCGGTGAACAACACCGTGGCGAAGAACCTCAAGCTTAGCAATCTTTGGTGAGTGAAGTGGGAAAGTACGCTCAACACCAATGCCAAAGCTGATTTTACGAACAGTAAAAGTCTCACGGGAACCCTCGCCGGAAAGACGAATGATGTCACCCTGGAAGACCTGCTCACGAGTACGGTCACCCTCGACGATGCGATAGTGAACCTTTACGTTGTCACCAACGCGGACCTCAGGAATGTCCTCGCGGATCTGCTGACGCTCAATAGCGCGAATGTAGTCCATTGTTTCCTCATCTCTAGAGGTGCCGACGCTTCCTGCGAACGACACATAGTTAACACACAGACGGAAAGTATACGTGAATATATCCAGCTGTACAAGGGTTAGTTTGCAGAAAACTTACTTTACATATCTTCTCTTACCCCAGGATCGAGGCAAGCGAAGGTCTTCAAACACCCTTGTTGCATACCTATCGGTCATACCAGACACGTAATCCGCTACTTGAATCTCTGGATGATCGAAGTCATGACACTTGTATTCTGCAGGAACCTCATCTAAATGGTTAACAAAGTAATCAAACAGCTCAATGATAAGGTCATATGCCTTCGGTTCTTCATATTTTGCATCGCCTGATGCGTACAGATTAGCAAACAGGAATGCTCTCATGGTCATCATGGCACCCCACATGGAGTCGGTCATTTTAATATCGCCTACGCGAGAGCTCTCAGAGACAATATCGTGAACCATATTTTCAATGCGCTCAGGAGAGCTATTTCCTAAAACCTCACGAGCCTCTGTTGGGAGATACTCCTCCGAAAGAAGTCCTGCTCGTTTTGCGTCATCAATATCGTGCGTTACATATGCAATGCGGTCCGAAATGGCAACAATTCTTCCTTCTGCTGTTTCTGCACGTAGATTACCTGAATGACACCTAATACCATCTATAACTTCATAAGAAAGATTAAGACCCTGTCCATCTTTCTCCAGATACTCAACAATGCGAGCACTCTGCTGATTATGGGCAAAAATATACTCATTTTCTGGAACATCAGGGTCTATTCCCCTATACAAGCTAATGGCGTGCGAAAGCGCCTTCTCGCCAATATGGCCAAACGGTGTATGACCTAAATCATGTCCAAGTGCAATTGCCTCAGTCAGGTCTTCGTTTAAGCCAAGAGGACGCGCAATTGAGCGTGCAATCTGCGAAACCTCAAGCGTATGGATAAGACGAGTCCTATAGTGGTCCCCTTCTGGGGCGAGAAAAACCTGTGTCTTGTGAGCAAGTCTTCTGAAACTCTTACTATGCAAAATACGGTCTCTATCACACTGATAACAGGTACGGTACTGGTCAGGTTCCTCTGCAATCGCACGACCTTTACTTTCATCAGAAAAAGCCGCTTCAGGAGATAAGATTTGATGCTCGCGAGCTTCAAGATCTTCTCGTCTAATGGATAACATAGAACCTCCTTGTACCTGCATCTTTACCTCATAATAGCAGGATATTTCTATCTAGCAAAAGAGGGCGACCGAAGCCGCCCTCTAGAGTTTGTTGCAGTGAGTCTAGAAGAAAACCTACTTAGTAGCAATCTTCTGTGGACCACCGTTAGCCTGAATCTTAGCCTGTGCTGCAGCAAGACGTGCAATTGGTACACGGTATGGTGAGCAGGAGACATAGTCAAGACCAAGGTTGTAGTACATGTGGATGGACTCTGGATCGCCACCAGTCTCACCGCAGACGCCAATGGTGAGGTTAGGATTACCCTTACGGCCACCCTCAACGCCCATACGGACGAGCTCTGCGACACCCTTGTCAAGGGTTGCAAATGGGTTGGTCTTAACAATCTTGCGCTCAAGATAGAGAGGCATGAATGCGGACTCAACGTCGTCACGAGAGAAGCCAAGGCAAGTCTGGGTGAGGTCGTTAGTACCAAAGGAGAAGAAGTCTGCGTGCTTAGCAATCTCCTCAGACATGATAGCTGCACGTGGGAGCTCGATCATGGTACCAACTGGGATGTTGAGCTCAACACCGTACTCGTCAGCAACCTGCTTGATGGTCTGCTCAACCTCTTCACGGACCTGGATGAGCTCCTCTTCAAAGCCAACCAGAGGAACCATGATCTCTGGGCGAGGGTCAAGACCAACGCGCTTGAGCTCTGCAGCTGCGCTTGCAATAGCGCGAACCTGCATAACGTTGAGCTCTGGGTAGACAAGGCCAAGGCGGCAGCCACGGAGGCCGAGCATTGGGTTTGCCTCCTGGAAGGCATCAAACTTAGCGAGAAGAGCACGCTTTGCAGCGGCGTCCTTACCCTGCTCCTCATCATGAGCAATCTCAACGTCAAGCTCACGTGGGGAATCAAGGAACTCATGCAGTGGTGGGTCAAGAAGACGGACAACAACGTCTTTGCCGTCCATTACCTTGAACATACCAAGGAAGTCACCCTTCTGAGCACGGCCAAGCTGCTCGATAGCAAGCTGCTTAACATCCTCAGAGTCTGCAAGAATGAAGTCCTGAATGAGGTGCTTACGCTCACCAAGGAACATGTGCTCGGTACGGTCAAGACCAATTGCCTCAGCACCGTTATCAACGGAAGTCTGAGCATCTGCTGGGTTATCAGCGTTTGCACGTACGCCAATGACGCGACCACGGGACTCGTCAAGGCGGACCTCATCTGCCCATGCAAGGATGGTCTGGAGGTCACCAGAGAGCTCTGGCTGAACAAGCTCAACAGCACCAAGGATGACGTCACCAGTGGTACCGTCGATGGAGATAACATCGCCCTCGTTAACAACAAGGCCGGAATCAGCAACGGTGAAACGCTTGTTAGCAGCGTCAATGCGAAGTGTATCAACACCGCAGACGCAAGGAGCGCCCATACCACGAGCAATAACAGCTGCGTGGCTGGTCTTGCCGCCGTGGGAAGTTAGGATGCCTTCTGCAGCAACCATGCCGTGGAGGTCATCTGGAGTGGTCTCCCAACGGACAAGAATACAAGGCTTGCCTGCCTCTGCAAAAGCCTCAGCGTCTGCAGAAGAGAAGACTGCAGCACCAACAGCTGCACCAGGAGAAGCGTTAAGACCCTTAGCAATGGTCTCATACTCAGCGTTAGGATCAAACTGTGGGTGCAGAAGCTGATCGAGCTGCTCAGGAGCAACGCGAGAAACAGCCTGCTCCTTAGTAATACGACCCTCTTCGTACATCTGAATTGCAACCTTAAGTGCAGAGAGAGCAGTACGCTTACCAACACGAGTCTGAAGCATCCAGAGTTTACCATTCTCAATGGTGAACTCGATGTCCATCATGTCTGCGTAGTGATCCTCAAGAATCTCAAAGACGTGGAAGAGCTCCTCGCCTGCCTCCTTGAGTGCAGGAACCTTAACGAGGTCTGCAATAGGCTCAGTATTACGAATACCAGCAACAACATCCTCGCCCTGAGCGTTGATCAGGAAGTCGCCGTAGCGCTCGTTAGTACCATCTGCAGGGTTACGAGTAAATGCAACACCAGTTGCAGAAGTCTCACCCTTGTTACCAAAGACCATGACCTGAACGTTAACTGCAGTACCAAGCTCATCAGGAATCTTGTTCTGCTTGCGGTAAAGGATTGCGCGGTCATTCATCCAAGAACCAAAGACTGCCTGCTCAGCAAGGCGGAGCTGGAGGTAAGGATCAGATGGGAAGACAGCGTAGCCGTTCTTGGAGACCTCTGGGTGCTCCTTAACGTCAACGTTTGCAGCAAAGATGCCCTTGAACCAAGTTACAAGGTCACGAAGGTCATTTGCGTCCAGCTCTGTATCAAGCTTAACGCCCTTCTCGGCCTTCTTAGCAGCAATTGCATCCTCAAAGAGCTGTCCAGAGACGCCCATAACAACGCCAGAGAACATCTGAACAAAACGACGGTAAGAGTCCCAAGCAAAGCGCTCGTTACCAGTCTGCTTAATGAGGCCCTGAACGGACTCATCGTTAAGACCAAGGTTAAGAACAGTGTCCATCATGCCAGGCATGGAGAATGGTGCACCAGAACGGACGGAGACAAGCAGTGGATCTTCTGCATCGCCAAGCTTCTTGCCCATGCGCTCCTCAAGGGTAGCCATAGCTGCGTCAATCTCATCAGTGACGCCCTCAGGCCAGACGTTGCCATTGTTGGAATAAGCAACGCAAGTTTGGCAAGTAATTGAGAATCCTGGAGGTACAGGCAGGCCAATCTTAGACATCTCTGCAAGGTTTGCTCCCTTGCCACCAACAATCCACTTTGCCTCTTCTACGGATGCGCCAGCGACCTCAGTAACATCGTTACCGGCGTGGTCCTTTCCGAAGCTGTAAACGTGCTTCTCGGACATAACACTCCAAACTCTCAAACTGTCACACGCAAAGCGTGCACCAACAC
>CAUUFE010000010.1:0-27482 GCA_963544415.1 uncultured Atopobium sp. | reverse complement strand
TGGAGTAGTTGTAGAGCTGAACTGCGCTGGAAGCCTGAGTACCTGCATAAGCAGCGGTTGGCTCAAGCATGTTAGGGCCAACGTGCAGACCCTGGCGGACAGCGTTGGTTGCCAGAGGAATGTAGTCCTCTTTACCAGTGACGTTGAAGATAATGGAAGCGGAGTCACCAGCTGCGAAGACACCAGGTTCGCTGGTGCGCATGTACTCGTCAACCTTGATAGCACCGTTAGGCAGCATATCAAGCTGACCGTCAAAGAGGTCAGTGCGAGGCAGGAAGCCAATGCCCAGAATTGCGTAATCTGCGGTGTAGGAGCCCTTATCGGTAACAACGGTGACGGAATCGCCATTGTCTTCAAAGCTCATGACCTTCTCGCCAAGTGCAAGGGTGACGCCGTGCTCCTTGTATGCAGCCTCAACCTGATCGGTGATTGCCTTGTCAAAGTTCTTTGCAAGAACGCGAGGAAGCATGTCGATGAGAGTAACTGCTTTCTGACGCTCGGAGAGCTGCTCTGCAAGCTCGGCACCAATGTAGCCAGCACCGATGACAATAGCGGACTTGGATTCTGCCATGGTGTCGTGAATGCGACGACCGTCAGCCCAGTTCTTGCACTGAAGAACGCGAGGTCCGTCGATACCAGGCAGTGGTGGGACGATTGGCTTAGAGCCGGTAGTGACTACGAGATAGTCGAAGTCGTCCTCAAAAGTCTCTCCCGTCTTGAGATCCTCCCAAGCAACGTGCTTGGTCTTTACATCTGCGGAAGTGACGTTGGTGGTCATGTGAACGTGAGCGCCAGCCTCTGCAAGGGCTTCTGGAGAACTGTAGAACATCTTGTTAGGATCGCTTACGTGGTCACCTACCCAAAGAGCAATGCCGCAAGACAGGAAGGAAACCGTGTCATTGCGCTCAAAGACGTGGACCTCCCAATCTGGGTGTGCGCCCAGGATTGAAGAAGTGGCAAAAACGCCTGCGTGGGTACAACCGATAACTGCAACTTTAGCCATAGAAACCCCTCTGTTAAATGCTACTAATGACTAACATTAATTGTTACTTTGACAGTGGCATTATGCCACATTCTGTTATCGAGAAGAGCGTCATTCTTGAACGTTCTTTAATAAATCGAATATTCGAGGTTCGTGAAGCAATTTATTTGTAGATCTTTACACAGTGGCGAGAAAAACTTAGTGTTTGTACAGGTCGATTATGAGGAGACTGGGATGTTTGATCAGATCATTACAGAATGCACGATCTTTAATCCAACTCTTGAAAGAGCATTTAAAGTTGCTCCTAAAGAATTTGTCTCTGCATATCAGTGGTTTATCGATCATGAAAATAGTGAGATTGATAAACTCCCCCATCGTCTAGAAAAAGGATTTACCGTTGGTGGAATTCCTATTTCTAGGGATTCCGGAATCTATAGTCCATCTAAAAGCAAAGTTTCTTATGGATTAAAGCAGTACGCACTCTCAGTTCATACTTCAAATGGTAATGGTCTGTATGAAGATGGAGAGCCAATTTACTATTCTGATGATACCTGGTCAATTGAGTACAGTGAGCATATTAAGACTCAAGGAAACCAAGTACAGTCAAAGTTGTACAACGCACTTTTAATGAATTGCCTAAATGACGGTCTCCCCATTGGTTTATTTATTAAGGATAAAAATAAGAAATATAAAGTGATGGGATTAGCGTTTGTAGAGCGCTATAACAGCGCTACTGGAATGTTTACTCTCCATGGACCGGTTAACGCCAAAACGGTTAATAATTCATCTTTTATTTCAGCAGGTTTTGATGAACTCAAGCCAGAGATTCAAAATCAACTTGAACAGATTGATGACACTGATGAGCGAATCAAAGAATTGAGGGAGTCAGTACGTAGACAAGGTCAGACTCAGTTTAGAAATGACTTGTTAAAAGCATATGCAAATAGATGTGCTATCTCTGGAAACGATGTCCCTCAGGTTTTACAGGCAGCTCATATTGGTCAATACCGCGGACCTAAAACGCAAATAGTTACCAATGGAATTCTTCTAAGATCTGATTTGCATCTTCTTTTTGACGCACATTTACTATCAGTTGAGCCTGATAGCAAGCGTATTAGATTATCCAAGTTGCTTGATAAAACTGAATATTTTGATTTCAATAAAAAGCAGCTACATATGCCCGTTTATCTTGAAGCTTATCCAAATGAAAAGCAGCTAGAAAGGCATTTTGATCAATTTATGGCTGAAACAGAAATTTTAATATAAGGCTTAATTACATGATTTCTAGTTCAACCCATGAGCAAAATTCGTGGGCAAAGTATTGGTCTGACTTTAACAGATCAATGTGAGCCATTAAATCTTGTAATGAGGGATCAAATTCATAGCCGTTTACATTTAAAAAAAAATATATTGCGACTGCCGCAAATAATTCATTTTGATTTTTGAGTGGCCTTAAATTGACGATATAAAATGCATAAGCAAAAGCATTCCAGCTAATAGATGGGCATGTAATTTCAGTTAAAGGCACCTTATCGTAATTATCACAGATTTGAGCAAAACATTCAGAGATAGTTTTATCAATTTGTAATTTTGGATCAATTAATTTACTCAGATTCTTTAGGTCATTAACTGTTAGTTTTCTCATCTTTCCCTCCGTAACAAAAGGAAGAATATCGATCTTTATTTGAGTTTGGTGGTGTCCAAGTTAGATCCACAAAATCCACGATCAAAAAAACGCCTCCCAGCGCATAGCTAGGAGGCGTTTTAAGGAAAGGACTAGAGGGTTTTCTCGCCAATTAGGCAAGCATCTGAGCAAGGTCCTCGGAAGCATCGCCGATTGGGCCAATGCCGTAGTTCTCAACAAGGATGTTAAGGACGTTAGGGCTGACAAAGGCAGGAAGGGTTGGTCCAAGCTTGATGTTCTTGATGCCAAGGTGCAAAAGGGTCAGAAGGACGCAAACTGCCTTCTGCTCGTACCAAGACAGGACAAAGCTCAGTGGCAGGTCGTTAACGCCGCAGTCGAATGCATTTGCAAGAGCAGTTGCAATCTGAACAGCGCCGTAAGCGTCGTTGCATTGACCAACGTCAAGAATACGAGGGATGCCGCCAATGGTGCCCAGGTCAAGGTCGTTGAAGCGGAACTTACCGCATGCAACGGTGAGAACAACGGAGTCTGCAGGAGTCTGCTCAACAAGCTCGGTGTAGTAGTTACGACCAGGACGAGCGCCGTCGCAGCCGCCAACAACAAAGAAGTGCTTGATAGCGCCCTGTTTAACAGCGTCGATGATCTTATCGGCAATGCCAAGAACAGCACCGTGGCTAAAGCCGGTGGTTACCTTGTGGCCACCGTTGATACCGGTGAGCTCCTGAGCCTCAGCGTATCCACCAAGCTCCTGAGCCTGCTTGATAACAGCGCTGAAGTCCTTCTTACCGTTAGCGTCCTCGTCAATGTGAACGAGCTCTGGGAATGCAACAAGCTCGGTAGTGTAGACGCGGTCCTTGTAGCTAGGACGAGGTGGCATGAGGCAGTTAGTAGTAAAGACAACAGGAGCTGGAATGTCCTTGAACTCCTTCTGCTGGTTCTGCCATGCGGTACCAAAGTTGCCTTTGAGCTGTGGATACTTCTTGAGCTCTGGATAACCGTGAGCTGGGAGCATCTCGCCGTGGGTGTAAACGTTAACGCCGGTGCCCTCGGTCTGCTCAAGGATCATCTTGAGGTCAAGAAGGTCGTGACCGGAAACAACAATGAAGGGGCCAGGCTCAATAGTCAGAGGAACCTCTGTTGGAACTGGGGTACCATAAGCGCCGGTATTTGCGCTGTCGAGAAGAGCCATGCACTTGAGGTTGACCTCGCCTACCTCAAGGGTAAGAGGCAGCAAAACGTCAACGGAGGACTCGGTAGCAAGAGCTGCAAGAGCCTTTACAAAGAAAGCGTCAACTGCGTCATCAGTCTTGCCAAGAACGCGAGCGTGATAAGCATACGCAGCCATACCACGAATACCAAAGAGAATGAGGGACTTGAGGGACCTAATGTCCTCGTTGTCGGACCAAACGCCGCCAAGTGGAAGATCCTCAACAGGCTCTACGCCAGCCTCTGCAGCTAGACGGTTCTTCTCGTCACGAACCTGAGCGGTAATTGCGTCAACAGCGCCCTTGTCAAAGTTGACGTTGGTAATGCAGGTAAACAGACCGTCAACAATCAGCTGGTCAGCACGTTTGGAACGCTTGCCAGCTGCAAGCTCGGTGCGAGAAAGGCCAACCAGAGCGCCGGTGAGCTCGTCCTGGGCAAATGCGACGTCAAAAGGCTTGCCACAAACGCCAGCAGCACCGGTACATGCAGTACAAGCAGCAGTCTGCTCGCACTGGAAACAGAACATCTTGTTATCCACTATTTTTCCTCTCCATAAAACCATATAGCGAGAAGAGATTTGCTCTTCTAGGTTTCATGATTACAGGAATGTGGAATAAGGTATGTTGTAATTACAACAAAACGATTTCTGTCCAGAAATTTTTTGGAGAGTATATGAACGTACAAGACATCAAGCCCTCTTTTTTGCTAAACACAATTGTGTTTAAAGGAGTAAAACCAGAGCTACTAGAGGCTCTTTTAAAGCATTTACGTGCTGTTGTTCGCGCCTATGAGCCTGGAGAGATCATTTTGTGCGCTGGCGACAAGGCGCATCAATTTGGCATTGTTATCTCTGGCGCTATCCACGTTGAGGGATCTGATGCTCAGGGCAATATCTCTGTGATGGGAGCTTTCCATACCGGAGACACCTTTGGAGAGGCGTATGCAGCCCTTGGAAACGTGCCACTTTTGACCTCGGTCGTTGCTACCGAGAAATCGGAAATTCTGCTGCTGGACGTGCGTCAAATTACTGCCAGAACGTGCGACATCTGCGGCGGCGTGGATATTATCACCAGAAATCTTATGGCTTCAATTGCTCAAAAGAACATTATGCTGAGTCGACGCATTCAAGATGCCGCACCAAAAAGCATTCGTGGCAAACTGGTAGCGTACTTGCATACGCGCTCTCAAGCTGCAGGTTCTACAGAGTTTGATATCCCCTTCAACCGACAGCAACTTGCGGATTATCTTGGTGTAGATAGAAGTGCTTTGAGCGCAGTAATATCTTCTTTAAGCAAAGAAGGTGTCTTTGAAGTTAAACGTAGTCACTTCAAACTTTTATAACAGCAATTCAGCCTAAGGAGGCTTTTATGGCAGAAATTTATTTAGCAGGTGGATGTTTCTGGGGTCTTGAAGAGTATTTCTCCAGAATTAAGGGTGTTACCACAACTACTGTTGGCTATGCAAACGGAAAGACTTTGGATACCAATTATCAGGAAGTAAAAGCTACAGATCATGCAGAAACAGTACATGTAACGTATGATGAGACCGTTGTAAGTCTCTATGACATTCTGCGTTACTACTTTAGGGTTATCGATCCCCTCTCAGTAAATAAGCAGGGCAACGATGTTGGTAGGCAGTATCGCACGGGTATCTACTACACAAATGATGCTGACCTGCTTGTAATCGACCGCATTATGACTGAGCAGGAGTCTCTCTTTGGCCAGAAACTTGCCGTTGAGGTTGAGCCGCTGGACAATTATGTGCTTGCTGAAGAATATCATCAGGACTACCTGAAGAAGAACCCAGGCGGTTATTGTCACATCAATGTAGATGATGCATATAAGCCGCTTGCGTAAGCCACTTAGCTTACGTTAAGAGGCGCCGTTGATGGATGGGATTTCAAAAACTATGTACTTGGAACTATGTTCTATAGGTACATATCCGAAAACATAACGGATTACATCAATAAGGGTGAATATGATGATTTTATTAATTAAAAGCAGCATCATTGACATCAAAGTAACCCTCGGAAGGGTGCCTATCGCTTTAAGGCCCAGCCTGGTTTATATAATTCTTGTACTGGTGTCAACGTTTCCGATGCGGCTGCCACTTTTCCCTGCTAGATCGATAGGAAGGATGATTCAGTTCGGGTTTCCTATACTTATGTATTTCATCCTAGCCCCGGTACTGGCAGCAATGAGCATCAGACAAGAAGACTTATCAAGGGGGAACCTTCCTGCCTTGATTGTAGCTGGCGTGATGCTGTTTTTATGTATTCCAATCAGCCGATTAGCGTACTTCGCCTTTTGGGAGAACCAGTATTTCACTTTTTGGGCCATTTTTGTAACTGTAGTTCCTTTTGTTGTGGCTGTTGTGGCGACCTTAATAAAAAAGATTAAAGTCGCCACAACAAAGGTGCAGTAGTTAGCGGCTAAAGATGAAGTTAGCTAGCGCTTTGCAGCAGGCTGCTATCACGTCTGAATCCGGAGCTTAAATAAAAAATGAGATGAACCCAAATGGCGCTCGCTTGTGCGAGCGCCATTTGGGAGCAATGTTTGTTACAACAAAGCTAATAAGCAGTACGATTCGTACTACTTCTTAACCTCGTAGTGGCTCTTTACGGTAAACGTAATAACGTAGGTCTTTCGATACGACTCTGGTGCAGAGGTAAGAATTGCACAGTCGGTCAGGTTGTAGTTAGTTGGGTGTGCAAGAGCCTGGTCAACAGTGTTGCCAATCTCTTCTGCAGACTCAAGTACCTGAGCCCTCTGAGCTGCATCGATTGTTGCTTTTCTCATCAAATCAAACTGATCGGCCGTACCCTCAATGCGAATAATGATTGGCCAGAGGCTGTCTTTATCAATCTGAGTGGTAATTTGAAGGTCTGGATACAGGCTGTTATCAAAGCTGAATCCATCAGGAATATGGTAGGTGCCATAGCCAGTAGCGTTAGAATTGTTTGATGAAGAGCTAGAGGAGCTAGAAGAATCTTCTTTTTTCTCGTCTTTCTTCTCTTCTTTTTGTTCTGACGTGGTGGATTGTGTCTGGTCTTGTTTGTTTTCTGTTTGTGAGCAGCCAGACAAAATGCCCACACTCAAGGCTGACGTTACCAGTAGTACAAAAATTGCAGTAAAGAACTTGCTCATCCTAGAGCTACGCTTCATTTGACCTCCATTAAACGGAACGTACTAACTTCCAGGAACTCACTGCGATTGTACCCAGCAAATAGCGCCATTTAACTGGGAGAATATTTCACAAGATAAAATAATGTTTCATCTTTTTATGCTTCCCAGAGGAAGTGCCTCATATCTACCTTACCGTTTTCTAGAAATTGCACACCTTCTGCCTCAAGAAGCTCTCTCTGTGCATCTGCCCCACCAAAAGCAAAGCCAGGAGCTAGCGAGCCGTCTTTAAAGACTACCCTGTGGCAAGGTACACCGCCCGCAACACCGGGGCTCTGGTGCATAGCAAATCCCACATAGCGAGCCTTTCTTGGCTCCCCTATCATGCGAGCTATCTGCCCATACGTACTGACCCTGCCCTCGGGAATCTGCTTGACCACTGAAAATGCACGCTGAAAGAAGTTATCCATATCTAGCTCACTCTATCTTCACGCTTGCCGGGAATTGCTTGCTCATTTTATGTTGGAATGCTATCGTATCAAAAGCAAACGGGTGGTGGCGCAGCTTGGTAGCGCACTTGACTGGGGGTCAAGGGGTCGCTGGTTCAAATCCAGTCCACCCGACCAGAATTTCTCGCCAGGAATATTCCTGGCTTTTTTATTACCTAAATACCGCGAGAAACCCTTTGCACAAGTGGCGAAATCAAGCAGCAAAAAAACGGTCGGCTGCTTTACAACAACCGACCGCGTATCTAAGGTGTGAGACTTGCTAGGCGTTAGTGCCCTCAAATTGGCTTTCGTAGAGCTTGGCGTAGAAGCCGCCTTGAGCCAAGAGCTCATCGTGAGTACCGCGTTCAAGAATTGAGCCGTCCTTGAGGACAAGAATACAATCGGCGCCTTGGATGGTAGAAAGTCTGTGGGCAACAACCAGAGAAGTTCTGCCGTTCATGATGGTGTCAAATGCCTTCTGTACCAGCTGCTCTGTACGCGTATCAATACTTGACGTTGCCTCGTCCAAAAGCAGGATAGGCGGATTGGCCAGCATGACGCGAGCAATACACAGAAGCTGCTGCTGGCCCTGGGACAAAGATCCGCCAGACTCTCCAACCATGGTGTCATAGCCCTGAGGAAGCTGCTGGATAAACTCGTGAGCCTGAGCCTTTTGAGCTGCGGCGATAATCTCTTCATCGGTAGCATCTGGTTTTGCATAGCGGATGTTCTCTTTGATGGTTCCCTTAAAGAGCCACGTATCCTGCAGCACCATGCCAAACTGCTCTCTAAGCGATGCACGGGTGAGTTTTTGCGTGTTATGACCATCCACATAAATGGCGCCAGAATCAATGCTATAGAACCTGAGCAGTAGGTTAATAAGGGTGGTCTTACCGCAGCCGGTTGGTCCAACAAGAGCAATCTTCTGACCAGGCTCTGCCTTGAACGAGATATGGCTGAGCAGCGGATGCTTTTCATCGTAGGAGAATGCTACGTTGTCAAATTCAATGGAGCCTTGTGGGTCCTGGATGACTTCAGCGTCGGCTGGATCAGGCTTGATTTCTTTTGCGTCGAGAAGATCAAACACACGGCGAGCGCTTGCGTAGGCGGTCTGAACCTGCGTAACAACGGCAGAAATGGCGTTAAAAGGCTTCATGTACTGGTTGGCATACGAGAGGAAGCTCTGTACCTGACCAATGGTAAGCACAGAAGGAACGCCCGTCAAAACGCAAATGCAGCCAAGTCCAGCTACCAGTGCATAAATGAAGTTGTTTACCAGACGCGTAGAAGGGTTAGAGAGCGAAGAGGCAAACTGTGCGCGCTCTCCTACTACACGGAGTTTCTCGTTAATAGCTTCAAACTGTTCAATAATGGCATCCTTGTGTGCAAAAGCAGTAATAAGCTCCTGGTTGGAGACCATCTCTTCTGCATATCCGCCAAGCTGGCCCTGGTAGCCCTGCTGCTTGCCAAAAGACGAGCTAGCGTACTTGGTAATGGCGGATGCAACAATAATTGAGAGCGGCGTAGCCAGAGCAACCACAAGGCCCATAGGAATCGACATATAGAACATGAAGCACAAGGTTCCAATAATGGTAACCACGCCCGTAAGGAACTGCGTGAGGCCTTGCTGGAGGCCATCTCCTAGCTGATCCACATCGTTTACTACCCTAGAGAGCAAATCTCCCTGGGAATGCGTATCAATGTATGAGAGCGGTAAGTTTGCAACCTTGGCGTGAGATGCGTCTCTGAGGTCACGCGTAACAAGATAGGTAAGCTTATTGGTGGACCAGGAAGCAAGCCATTGCGTAGCGCTTGCAAGCAAAACTACCACCGAGAGCTGAGCAAGCGTTGGCAGAAGTGCTGCCTCGCCACCCTGCACTAGCCTTATCAGCTGGTCGATGGCGGCGCCTACAATGATGGGTACCCAGAGTTGCAAAAGCACGGTTGCAATTGAAGAGGCTGCCGCAAGAACCAGAAAACCTCCGTGAGGAGAAATCCATGAAGCTAGACGGCGCGTTACTTCTGCTGCAGACATAGAAATGACATCTACTGAGCCGCCTTTGCCATGCTCAGGCGCGCTTGATGCAATAGCGGAGGTGCTTCCGCCAGAATACATATCGGCCATTACTCCACCTCCTCGGGACGAAGCTGCGAGAGACAAATCTCTTTATAGAGCGGGCACGTGGCGAGAAGTTCTTTGTGTGTTCCCAGCCCCACTTGTTTTCCGTGGTCAAGAACAAGAATCTTGTCTGCTTGCATTACCGCTGCTACACGCTGCGAAATAATGATGCTTGTAGTTGTTGCGCTGAGCTTGCGAAGGGCTGCGCGGAGGTGTGCATCCGTAGCAAAATCAAGGGCGGAAGCAGCGTCGTCTAAGATGACAATGCGCGGGCTTCCCACCAGGGCACGAGCAATGGTTAAGCGCTGGCGCTGACCACCCGAGAAGTTCTTTCCACCGCGCTCAACTATGCTGTCAAGCTGATCGGGTTTCTCGCGCACAAAGTCTGCTGCTTGAGCAACCTCAAGAGCTTTCCAAAGCTCCTCGTCGGTAGCGTTTGGATTTTTCCAACACAGGTTTGTGCGAATGGTGCCGCTGACCAGTGAGGTGTGCTGCGGAACAAAGCCAATGAGGGACCGCAGTTGATCAAACGTGTACGTTTTGACATCATGGCCAAAGACGCTCACTGAGCCGGTCTCCGTATCAAAAAGACGCGGGATGAGAGCAGCAAAACTGGACTTACCAGAGCCCGTACCGCCAATAATGCCCAGCGTCTGACCAGCCTGGAGCAAGAGGTTGATGCCAGAAAGTGCAGGCTCTCCTCCACCATCGTAGACAAGTGAGGCGTCTTTGAATGCCACAGCGGTGCCGGTAAAATCGGACTCTGTGAGGTTGATTTGCCTGTTTCCCTCATCGGTGAGCGTGGGCTTGGTGTTGAGTACTTCCATAATACGATTAGCAGATGCCACACCGCGTGTAATGATAATAACCAGGTTAGCAACGTAGCCAATAGCCAAAAGCGCACTGGTCATATAGCTGACAAGTGCTACCACGGTTCCTTGCGATAGTGTACCCGCGGTAATCTGAGGTGCCGCAAGCCAAAGTGTTACGGCAATTCCCAGGTACATGACTAGGAAGGTTGCAGGGTTCAGAAGGGCTGAATAATTTGCTGCATTTGTAGCCGTTTCTGTCTGAGCAAGAACTGCCTCGGAGAATTGTTCCTTCTCTTCTGACTCATGCCTAAAAGCCCTAATAACACGAATACCAGAAAGCATTTGTCGCATATATAAAGAAACGGTATCAAGGCGCTTCTGCAGCTCAGTAAAGAGTGCAGTAGATTTACGTGCAACAAAAAAGAAAATAGCTGCTACTAACACTGTTGCAATCAAGAAGACCATTCCAAGCTGAGCATCAAGCATAAGGGTGGCAATAATAGATCCAGCCGCTAGGATTGGCCATCTGACCAGCTGACGAATGCCCAGAGCAACGGTAACCTGCACCTGATTAACATCGTTGATAAGACGGGTTACCAGCGTATCTGTTCCCAGTGCAGAAATATCGGCACTTGAGAGCTCTTGAATCTTCTTAAACAGCTCATTGCGCAAATCAGTTCCCGTGCGCTGAGAAACAATGGAAGCAATTTTCTGACAGACAAGCGTAAAACTAAAGCCCACAACCGCAATAATTACCAGCAAAATGCCATAGCGAATAATGTCATACATGTTCGCCCCGTGAATTCCCAGGTCAATCATGCGCGCAATAATCAAAGGTGTAAGAAGGTCACCAATGACCTCAACACCCTTACAAAGCAAGGCAACAAAACTCTTTCGACCATATTTTGGCCATACAAATCTAGAGAGCAACTCTCCCATTTACGCTTCACCAAGTTTCTCTGCTAGCGTTAACCACTCGTCTTCCAGCTCCATCAGCGCCGCTTCTGCGTCATCAAGCTGCTGCTGCAACTCCATCAAACGCTGCGCGTCAGTAGCATCAGCGGAGCTCATCTGCTCTCTAATCTGTTCTGGAAGCTCCTGAGCCTTTCCCATACGCCTCTCAATCGAATCAAAGCGCTTCTTGAGCTCGCGACGCTCAGCGTTGCTCAGCACCGCATCCTCCTGGCGAGAAGACCCGTCTACCTGCGGCTCATTTGCACCTGAGGCTCCGCGTGTACCCGACAACTCCCCCGCTCTTCTCGCCGTCTGTTTTGCAGTATCAACAAGCTTGAGGTACTCGTCAACGCCGCCAGGGACGTGGCGAATGTGGCCGTCGATGAGGGCATACTGGTCATCGGTAACGCGTTCAATCAAGAAGCGATCATGGCTGACCACCAGAAGGGTTCCTGGCCACGAGTCCAGAAGGTCTTCCAGGACAGCAAGCATATCCGTGTCCAGATCGTTGCCTGGCTCGTCTAGTACCAGCACGTTTGGCTCTTCCAGAAGGACGCACAGAAGTGCTAGACGCCTACGCTGACCACCGGAGAGGTCTTGCAAGCGGTTGGTGAACTCTCGGCGATCAAAGCCCAAGCTTTCAAGCAGCTGCGTAGGGCTCTGCATCTTGCCGTTTACCAGGTAACTTGTCTTGTACTGGCCAAGCAGTTCAAGAACAGTCCACGTCTCTTTTGTGGCAAACGTATCAATCTGCTGAGAAAGCCAGCCAAATTTGACGGACTTGCCCACCTTTACCACGCCGGACGTTGGCTGTAGTTGCTGTGTCATCAACTCAAGAAGCGTGGACTTACCAGCGCCATTCTCGCCCAAAATGCCATAGCGATCACCTGGGCCAATAAGCCACTCAACATGCTTGATGACGTCTACCTGGGAGTTTGAAGCATCTGCCTGCGTATTTGAATCTGTGTCAGCTGTACGCGCAACATTTTTGTAGGCAAAAGAGACGTCATGCATCTCAATAACCTGCTTGCCTAGCCTAGAGACTGCCATGCGTTTGAGCTCAAGCGTGTTTCTAAGTGGTGGATCTTCGGCTAGAAGCTTCATGGCAGCGTCAATCCTAAACTTAGGCTTTGACGTGCGTGCCTTTGCACCATGTGCAAGCCAGTTAAGCTCTTTTCTAAGCGTATTCTGACGGCGCTCTTCCATCACCGCTGCCTGTCTATCACGTTCAACTCGAGCTTGAATGTAGGCAGAATAGCCGCCGTCAAACGGGTCAATAACGCCATCGTGGACTTCCCACATGTGGTCGCAGACCTCATCCAAGAACCAACGGTCATGTGTGACCAGAATGAGGGCACCATTTCCCTCTGACCAGCGGTTTTTAAGGTGATTGGCAAGCCACTGAATAGCGTGAAGATCAAGGTGGTTGGTTGGCTCGTCAATAAGCATTAAGTCCCAGGTACCCACAAGCAGTCGAGCCAAATCGCAGCGTCTACGCTGACCTCCGGAAAGCTCTCCTACCAGGCTATTCCAGTCCAAGTCTCCAATGAGCTCATCAATAATCTTACGGATGCGAGCGTCAGATGCCCATTCGTACTCTGGCGTGTCTCCCACAACAGCACTGCAAACTGTCTGTGTATCAGAAAGTGAATCACTTTGGCCCATATAGCCTACTTGGATGCCACTTCTCCAAATTACGTTACCAGAATCGGGCTCAATTCTTTTAGCGATAAGATCTAAGAGGGTTGATTTTCCATCGCCGTTTTTGCCCACAACACCAATACGGTCACCCTCATTAACGCCAATAGTCTGGTTGGTAAGAACCTTCTTACCAGGCCATTCCATAGAAATTTGTTCGCAACCTACCAGAATTCCCACTAGTTATCACCTAAAAAAGAACGAAGTAACGCAATTTCTTCTCCCCAACCAGAAAGCTCAGAATGAGGAGTTTCTAAAATCATAGGAAGCGTATTGACGCGCGGATTAGTCACCACAGCGCGGAACGTTTCTAAACCAATGAAACCCTTGCCTATTTGTTCGTGTCTATCTTTATGAGCTCCAAGAGGATTCTTTGAGTCATTAAGGTGCAAAGCTTTGAGCTTTTCTAAGCCAACTATCCGGTCAAATGTATCTAGAACCTCATCAAGATTTTCTACAATCTCGTAGCCGCCATCATGAACATGACAGGTATCAAGGCACACGCCCATAAGCTCGGGGTGGTTTACCTTATCAAGAATTGCAGCAATCTCTTCAAACGTTTTGCCAACTTCAGTACCCTTACCAGCCATAGTTTCAAGAAGTACGGTGGTGTGCTGACCTTCAAAAAGACAGTCATTAAGCGCTTCAGAAATCTGCTCTATAGCCACGTCAGAGCCTTGACCCACATGGCTACCGGGATGAAAGTTGTAATAATTACCAGGCAGATACTCCATACGCTCAAGATCTTCTGTAAGCGCTCGGCGAGCAAAATCCCTGGTTTCTTCTTTAGCCGAGCACAAGTTCATGGTGTAGGGAGCATGCGCAACCAGAGGCCCAAAGTGATGAGCTTCTAGAAGTCCCCTCAGCTTTGCAACATCTGCCTCATCTAAAGCTTTAGCGTTGCCTCCACGAGGATTTCTGGTAAAGAAAGCAAAGGTAGTTGCTCCAATAGAAAGAGCATCTTTACCCATTGCCTCCCAGCCCTTACCTGCCGAGAGATGGCATCCAATAAAAAGTTCTTCTGGTTTCACGCTATGCACGCTCCTTAAGCATTTTGGAAACACGATCCAAAAGCTCTGAAGCTACATCTGCCAGCGGTAAAGTCTCAAGCTGTTCTACACCTTGAGGAGTCACAAACGCTACGCGGTCTGTATCTGAACCAAAGGTTGAGTCTGGCCTAGAAACATCATTTGCCACAATCATGGAACAACCTTTACGCTCAAGTTTAGCTTGAGCATGCTCCAAGACGTTATTTGTCTCGGCTGCAAAACCTACGACAACCTGGTCTTTCTTTGCTTTAGATAGGCTGGCGAGAATATCGGTGGTTTCTTTAACGTCAATAGACTCAAGATACTCTAATGATTTCTTGAGCTTATGATCCGCTGGATGAGCTGGTGTATAGTCGGCAACAGCTGCCGTCAAAATAGCAGCGTCAACGTTGTCAAAAGCGTTTACGCACGCCTTATACATATCTTCAGCAGATACCACTCTTTGAATAGTGACTCCTTGAGGAGCATCCAAGTGCGTAGGACCAGAGATAAGTGTGACGTCTGCTCCACGACAAGCAGCAACTTTGGCTACGGTATAGCCAAGTTTTCCTGTTGAACAGTTGGCAATAAAGCGAACTGGATCGATCTTCTCGTGAGTTGGTCCTGCGGTAATAAGAAGCTTTTTACCTGCAAGATCTTGCGTAACTGGCGCGGCATCTTTGCCGGAAAGAACCTTTAGTGCAGCGTCAACAATCTGCTGAACCGGAGCAAGCTTTCCGTCACCGGTATAACCGCAGGCAAGGCGACCTGACTCGGGCATAACCATCTGGATGCCGCGCTGACGCAACAGTGTCACGTTTGCCTGAGTGGCTGGATTTTCCCACATGTGCGTATTCATAGCAGGAGCCACCAGAACTGGCATATGAGCAGCTAAAAGAGTTGCACTTGCGGCATTGTCAGCAATTCCGTGAGCCATTTTAGCCATGATATTGGCGGTAGCTGGTACAACTACCATACAATCTGCCCAGTCAGCAAGATCAACGTGGGCAACAGGAGACTCCACATTGTTGTAGAGCGAAAGCACCACCTCATGATGCGTAAGAGCCTCAAAGGTAGTCTTTCCAACAAACTGAGTTGCATCTTCTGTCATAACAACTCGAACGTCGCAGCCCGCTTTCTGAAGGCCTCTAAGCACTTCACAGGCTTTATATGCAGCAATGCCTCCGCACACCACAAGGCATACAGAGGGCTGAGCGGTTTTATCCAACATGGCGAGAAATTCCTTTATTCTTCAAACGCTGTAGAAGTAATAAGCATCCTATGGCAATAAGGGCATTCAGCAATCTCAGAGCTGTGCTGAAGATCATGGAAAGAACTTGGCTGCAGCTTGACGCGACAAACACTTGGAACATTACCTACAAGGTGCTCAACTGCCAGGCCCTTAAAACGTTTACGTGCAGCTTCATAGCGCTCAAGCGTGTTCGCAGAAATCTGAGCTGCAAGTTCTTCTCGAGACTTAGAGAGCTCTACAATCTCTGCACGAAGTGCTGCAGAATCAATCTCAAGAGACTGAGAAAGGCTCTCGCGCTCCTTCATAAGCTTTACCTGCAAGTCTTGAGCTGTCTGGTAAGCCTTCTTGCACTTCTCAAGCTCTTCTGCTTTTGCTGCAAGTTTAAAATCGCACTTCTCGATATTCTTTGCCAAAGAAGAAAGCTGCTGATCAAAGTCTCTAAGAGCACGATGATTAGTAGCAGTTTCTACAGCAGCAGAAACCTCTTCTGTCTTTTGGACATAGTGGGCACGCTGCTCATTGAGGTCAGAAATATCAATTTCTACGTCTTTTTTAACGCCAAGTACCTGCTTGAGCTGAGAAGCAATCTTTTTCTCTGCAAGTTGGGCGTTTTTAATCTTTTGAACCTGGAGCATTGAGGCCAAGTTGGATGCGAGTTTTAGCAGCTGCAAATCAATATCCTGGAGCTGCATCAGATTAACAGACTCACTCATAGGGCCTCCTCATATACGGTTACTCATCTAGTCTACCGTAAATAAGGACGTATCAGACGCAGAACATAACTAATGCAGAGATTAGTATGTGAAAAATTTATCCAACAATCTGCAGCAAGGTTGTACAGAAGGCATCAAGGTCGGCCTCAGAAACGCGCTCGTCAAAGGTAATACGCAGGCTGCCTAGAGCCTCGTTTCTAGAGATGCCCATAGCCGAGAGAACATGACTTGCGTCAAGAGAGCCTGAAGAGCACGCAGAGCCAGCCGAGACTTCAAAACCTGCCTGGTCAAGCTTTAAGATAAGCGTCTCAGAGTCCATTGAAGGAACCATAATGCTTACCGTACCGGGCATGTGATCTTTGCCTGCATACGCCTCTGTGGTTGGCTTAATCTTGGGAGAAGCACAAAGAGTCTCATACACCTTATTAGCGCGCGCAGAAACGCTCTCCTGCGTTTGCGTAAGGTTCTCCAGGCACCATTTGGCAGCAGCGGCAAAGGCTAGAGCACTTCGAACGTCCTGAGTGCCATGACGCCTACCAGCCTCTTGTCCCCCGCCGTAACTCTGTGCCTTAAAGGGAACTTTGGAGCGCATAAGCACTGCAGCAATACCAAGAGGTCCACCAATTTTATGGGCGGCAATGGTTAGGGCGTCTACGTCTGCTACCTCTAAAGGAATGCGACCAAATGCTTGAACCGCGTCAGTGTGGAAAAGCGCACCTACCTTATGAGCAGCGCGCGCAAGATCAACAACTGGCTGAATAACGCCCGTTTCATTGTTTGCATACATAACTGAAACGAGTGCCACCGTCTGGTCCAAAAGACCTTCAAGGGTAGAAGGCTCAATCTTTCCCTCACGGTTAGGCTGAGCAATTCTTACCTCAAAGCCCTTCTCGCGAAGAACAGGTGCAAGGTCCAAAATAGAATCATGTTCAATTGCCGAGAAGATCACTGTATTGCGCTTGTGATTTTTATTGCGAACACCCTCTGCCATACCAAGAACAGAAAGGTTATTACCTTCAGTTCCGCCAGAGCAGAAGACCACGTCAGGAGCTCTAAACTTGCCGCCCACCGCACGTGCGATAACGCCACGAGCGCCATCAAGCTCTCGTGCCGCCTGACGACCAAGCGAGTGCAAAGAGTTTGGGTTCACTCCAGCAATGGATGAAGCCTCATAGGTTTTCTCGGCATCTAGCGCCTCTGGGCGCATTGGTGCTGAAGCTGCATAGTCTAGGTAAACGTAATCCATAACGTGTTTCTGCTGATTCAATATTGATGATCTGGCGCAACTAATGCATGCGGGCGCAATCTAGCCCTGAACGGTAAGAGCGGACTCGCCAGCATCGCGGATAGCCTGGATAGTTGCACCGCGATCTTCCTGGCCAAACACAGCACTACCCGCAACAAGCATGTTTGCGCCTGCAGCTACAACATCAGCTGCGTTAACTGCACTAATGCCACCGTCAACCTCAATCAGAGGATTAACGTTATGCTTGCGGCAGAGCTCTTTAAGAGCTTTGAGCTTCTCAATTGAGTGAGGAATAAACTTCTGACCACCAAAGCCAGGATTAACCGTCATGATAAGCACTAAATCAAGGTCTTCGATAAGATCCTCAAGAACGCTTACAGGAGTTCCTGGACAAAGTGAAATACCAGCCTGAGCACCGGAATCCTTGATAAGGTGAACAAGACGATGAGCATGAACCTCGGCCTCGTAGTGGAAGGTGACAACGTCAGCGCCACGGTCTAGGAAGAGCGGCACAATCTCAGCTGGATTAGTAGCCATCAGATGGACATCAATAGGCAGCTCAGAGGACTTTTTGCAGTACGAGAAAATATCTGGACCAAATGAGATATTAGGAACAAAGTGACCATCCATCACGTCGTAATGAATGTAGTCAGCGTTTGCAATTGAATCAAGCTCGCTCTTAAGCTTGGAGAAATCTGCAGATAGAACAGATGGTGCTACCAGGACGTTATTCATCAAACTCTCCTATCGAGTCATTCCATAAAATTCTTCATTTGGAAGGCGGTTTGTAAGGCGAGAAGTAATTTCTTCTGGCGTAGCACCTTCGTAAAGTACAGCGTGAACAGCTGAAGTGATAGGCATCTCAACGCTCATCTGCTGACCAAGCTCATAAAGACCAATGACAGCCTGAGCACCTTCAACAACCATTCCAGTCTCTTCCTGATAAGACTGAAGCGTCTTACCCTTGACCAGAGCCTCTCCAAATGTTCTATTTCTAGAATGCTCGGAGGTACAGGTTGCTACCAGGTCTCCCATTCCTGCAAGACCCATGCAGGTGAGTGGATCTCCGCCAATAGCACATACTACGCGGCCAAGCTCTGCAAGACCGCGGGTCATTAGGGCTGCAAGAGCGTTATCGCCATTACCCAAACCAACAGCAATACCACAGGCAATAGCAACAACGTTTTTAGCAGCAGCACAGGCCTCAACACCGCGTACGTCAGAGCTCACGTAGGTTCTGAAGTATGGACGAGAAAGCAGTGCTTGGAAGCGCTTTGCAACCTCGGCATCTTCAGATGCTACAACTGCTGCAGAAATTCCCTGTTTAATGACCTCTTCTGCGTGGTTTGGACCAGACAACACTGCAATTCTTGCAGGGTTTCCAAGCTCGTCAGCAGCAACTTCGTGCATAAGCTTGTGAGAGCCTGCTTCCATACCCTTGGAGAGGATTAAAACATCAACCTCTGGATCAAGATATGGTGCGCAAGCAGCACAAACAGAGCGCAAAAACGCGGAAGGAGCAGCCATAACAACAGCATCTACACCGGCGAGAGCCTCAGCCTCACTAGTGGTAGACACAATATTGTGTGGAAGCTCAGAATCAGAAAGATGTCTGCAGTTAACGTGCTCTTTATTAATGGACTCGGTAACATCGGCCTCCCTGGACCAGATGACTACCTCATCAGATGTTGAAGCAAGAAGTGTTGAAAGTGCGGTACCCCATGATCCCGAACCAATAACAGCAACTTTTTTCATGATTAGTTGTCCTTTTTCTTTTCGCCGAAAGAGAATTTAGACTCACTACCAGCATTAAGACGATTGATATTCTCGCGATGAGCCCAAATAACTGCCGCTGCTACAACAAATACAGGAATGGTTGCCACAAGATCCATGCCAAATAGCAGGCAGAATAGTGGAATGGCAACAGCTGCGCCAATGGAGCCAAGCGATACGTACTTAGTTGGCACGGCAAGCGTGATAAACACCGCAAGAGCTACAAGAGCAGCAAGTGGATTAACCGCCAAACCACCGCCAAATCCAACAGCAATTCCCTTACCGCCATGGAAATGAAGCCAAGGCGAGAAAATATGACCAAGAACGCAGCAGGCATACACAAAAGAAATGATGAGCTCAGCCTCCGCGTGATCATTTCCCGAGACCAGAGGAGTAAATCCCTGGGCTCCCAAGAACCAACGAACCAGCATGACGCTGACAATGCCCTTACCTGCATCGCAAAGAAGCGTAAGAATACCTGCGGCTTTACCAGCATTTCTAGCAACATTGGTGGTGCCAATATTTCCTGATCCAAGTTTGCGAATATCTTCATGAGCCATAACACTTGCAATAATCAGGCCAAATGGAATGCCGCCAAGGCCAAATGCAATAAATCCAAAAATTAGAGCAACAACAATGCCAGACATTAGTTAGACTCAACCTTCTTACGGAACTTCAATCGAATAGGTGTGCCAACTAGAGAGAACTTCTCGCGAAGCCTGTTCTCAATAAAGCGCTCGTAGTTGTCATCAACAAGGTCTGGAGCATTGCACCAGAACGAGATAACAGGAGGCTTAGAGCCCGTCTGAGTAGCATACTGAATCTTAAGGCGACGGCCTCGGTCAGACACCGTATGTCCACCCTCTCTGATTTGTGCGAGAAGTTCGTTGAGTTCAGAGGTCTTAAGCTGAAGAGCACGGGATTCTGCAGCCGAAAGAGCGGCAGCAAGTACCTTATCAATAGCGCGGCCAGTAAGTGCAGAAACGTTGATAGAAGCAATCCAAGGTGCAAAGGCCAGGCGCTTTGCTACAGAGACTGCTACCTCATCGCGCTTTGCCTCAGAATCAATAAGATCCCACTTGTTAAGCAGGAGCACCAGCGCGCATCCACGCTCTACGGCCATGTTTGCAAGTTTCTGGTCCTGCTCGGTTACGCCAACAGAGGCGTCAACAACAAGAAGACAGACGTCTGCGCGGTCCATTGCCTGCAGGCCTCTGACCAGACTGTAGTATTCAACGTCCTCGTGTACCTGGCTCTTTTTGCGAATACCAGCGGTATCAACAAGACGAATGGGAGTTCCCTTCCATTCAATCATGGTGTCAATAGCGTCACGCGTAGTACCAGCAACATCAGAAACGATAGAGCGTTTCTTGTTAGCCAGGCGGTTTGCAAGTGAGGACTTGCCCACATTAGGACGGCCGATAATAGCCAAGTTCAGAATGCCGTCGTCCTCTGGCTCTTCATCAGCCTCAGGGAAAGCATTGACAATGTCGTCCAGTAAGTCACCAGTACCGTGACCATGAGAGGCAGACAGAGGTAGAGGTTCACCACAGCCAAGTGCATAGAAGTCCCAAAGACCATCCTGCTCTGTTGCAGGGTTATCTTTCTTGTTGACAACCAAGAACACGGGCTTGTCGCTCTTACGGACAATACGTGCAACCTCTTCGTCTTCATCGGTAACGCCAGTAGAGCCGTCTACCACAAAAACGATGACATCTGCTTCTTCGCATGCAAGAAGAGCCTGCTCACGAATGTGTGGAGCAAAACGATCCTGCGACTTGATAGACTCAATACCGCCGGTATCAATGAGCTTAAACTCACGACCATTCCAGTCAGCATCGTGATATGAGCGGTCTCGGGTTACTCCCCTAGACTCGTGCACGATTGCATCGCGTTTCTCGGCAATTCTATTTACCAGCGTGGACTTGCCAACATTTGGGCGTCCAACAATAGCAACAATGGGCTTAGCCATGTCTCACCTTTCATTCAGTTGGTTTAATAATACCAGCAATACGTGGCTAATCCCACTCTTTGAGCGCTTTAATGCACGACTTGGCAATGTTTGTGGGACCAGGAATTGACATAATGACTTTGGCGCCGCGCGCCTCTATCTGCGCGGTTAAATCTGCCAGTGACATGCCATCAAGGGTGACTTTATCAAAGTTAAACATGACCTCAGGAAGCACTACCAGAACATCTGTGAGGTCTTCAGGCACCTGGGCGAGAAGATCAACGGCGCAGATAAGTCCTGTGACGTTAACGTCTCCACCAAAGAAATCGTTGCGCACCGCAAAGGTAGAAACGTTGCCGTTGGTAGACCAGTTGTCGCAGAAGGTCTGGATAGTTTGCTGAGCTGCCTCGCCTACAATCAGTAAAATCTTGCGTGAGCGAGCAGAAAGATAGGTATCTGCCTCATCAAGGCCTGCGCGCATAGTGTTGCAGACCTCTTCAGCCTCGTCGAGGAAGCTTCTGAGCATGCCAATACCGTCATAGAACTGAGGATAGCCGTCATAGGTATATGCAGGTGGAATAGGTAGCTGGGCGTCTACATAGAACTCGTCAGAGAGCTGGAAACGTGTAATGCCCAAAGAGGCACGTGCGCGCTCCTGGTAGGGCTCAACAATTTTGACAACAGAACGGGACAGCTCCACGTCATCAGAATAGGAATGCGTAAAGCGCTTAGAGTCTTTGGTATAGCCAAGGGGAACAATGGCCAACGAGGTAATCTGCTGGTGAGCCTCTACCCAATCAAGCGTTTTATCAAGTTCTTCACCGTCATTGATGTTAGGGCACAAAACAATCTGGCCGTGGATCTCAATACCAGCGTCCATGAGTTTCTCAAGCACTTCAATGCCCCTAGCAGCGCGAGCGCCAATCAGATTGCGACGCACGTCAGGTGAGATTGCATGAAGCGAGACATTCATAGGGTCTAGTTTGTGAGAAATGATGCGCTCTACATCCTCATCGGTGAGGTTAGTGAGCGTAACAAAATTGCCCTGCAAAAAGCTCAGGCGATAATCGTCATCTCTAATAGAAAGCGAGGGGCGCATATCTTCTGGCAGCATGGCCATAAAGCAGAACTGACAAGCGTTTACGCAGGTCTTGATGCCGTCAAAAAGCACGTCAACAAAGTCAACGCCCCAGTCTTCTCCGGACTCACGCTCAAGCACGCACTCATAGAGTTCCTCGTCACCAGGTACAGAAACCTCAAGCTCACAGAGGGAACCGTCGGCTTCCCAACGCCAATCAATCAGGTCTTTTGGCACTACACCATTGACCTTCTCGATACTCATACCTGGCTCAAGGCCAGCCTTCCACGCAGGACTACCCTCTTCAACGGACTCAATCAGTGCGCCAAGTCCACCAGATTTTGTATTTCCGTAGTCTGCGCGCTGTTCCATATTAAGCGCCTACGATTTCCTCAATAGCTGATTTAACTGCGTTGATATGAGCTTCCGGCGTAGAAGCGCCTGCGGTAATACCAATATGCTCCGCACCCTCAAACCAAGAAGCCTCTAGCTCATCAGCGCCCTCAATATGGTAGGTTGCCGGGCAATACAGCTTAGAAATCTCTGCCAAACGAGTGGTATTAGCAGAAATTCTGCCGCCAATAATAATCATAACGTCAGATTCTTTTGCAAGCCTCATGCACGAGTCCTGGTGGCCTGCAGTTGCCTCGCAGATGGTATTCATGACGCGAAGCTCGTCAACAAGCGGAAGAACTGCGTTAACTACCTCAGAAAGCTTCGCAGCGCTCATGGTGGTCTGAACTACCAGACCAACTTTCTTTGCAGCTCTCATAGCATCTGCCTGAGCTGCAACTTCTTCCACGGAGTCTATGGCCAAAGAACCTGGCACGTGCGCCAGCGTGGCCTCTACCTCAGGATGTCCGGACTCTCCTACCACGTACACGGCATAGCCTTGCTTGGCGAGAAGTTCTGCAGCTCCGTGAGCCTTCTTCACAAACGGACAGGTTGCATCTAACACGTCAACACAGCCGTCCTTGGCAATCTGCTCCTCTTGGGGGGTTACTCCATGAGTGCGCAACAGAAGTGCACTTCCTGCAGCTTCAGAAGCAGAATCAACAACCTCTACGCCCTGGTCTTTAAGGGACGTGACAACGCGAGGGTTATGGATAAGCGGACCAAGCGTGCGTACGGGAGCATGAGCATCTTTGACGGCCTGCTGGACCATCTGAAGTGCTCTTTCTACGCCGTAACAAGCGCCTGCTTCGTCAGCAATTCTAATAGTAGGCACGAACTAATTCCTTCCGGGATGCTCTTTGAGCATTGCATCTCTTAGTTCGTATACCCGCTCCATGGCCATCTCTTCCATCTCTTTTGCCTGATCTTTGCGCTTTGTAGAAGTTAGATCACTAAAAGAGACCTTCTGACCTGCGCGAAGATAAACTTTAACAGGCTTAACCAGAGGAGAACCTTTTTTCTTAATATCAAGTGCACCAATGATTGCCAGGGGCTGCACATCTACCTTAGCAAGCTGGGCAATAAGTGCAAAACCACCATGAGTTTCTCCGCGCTCAGTATTGCTTCTGACTCTTGTGCCCTCAGGGTAAATAAGAAGCATTTCTCCCCTAGAAAGCGCTGTAGTGGCACGACGAATTGCCTTCATATCGGCAGTTCCACGGTCTACCGGAATGCCACCAAGTCTAGAGAGTGCCCACTGAAGTGGTTTGAATTTGTTGAACTCGCTCTTGTAGATGGTTCTAACGGGAATGCCATGAACAAACAGGTGGACAACAGTAACAATAGGGTCCAAGAACGTTGGGTGGTTCATGATAAGAACGCGAGGGGTCTTATCGCCAACAAAGAGCTGGTCATTGTCCCAACGCCACCTGAACCAAATTTTTGTAATCAGCCCAAGCACGCTGACTGCCAGCCACTTAAAGAACTTGGCTGGAGCTGGAAAATCAGCAAGCGCGGTATCGTAATAATCGTCAAATGAGTTTCCGCCAAAAGGACGCAAACGCTTAGATGTCGCTGCTATAGAAGATTTTTTCTCGGAGCGCTTAGGCTTTTCTGTGTGAGACTTCCCGTCATCAGAAGCGTTACCCTCTGATTCATTTCCTTGGTGAGAAGATCTATGGTTACGAGCATCTCTGTTTACAAGACCTGGATGCAGGGCAATAATTGCTGCAATGACCTCTTCAACAGAAAGCGCAGAAGAGTCAATGTGATGGGCGTCTTCTGCAGCGCGCAGTGGTGCTGCCTTACGCTCGGAGTCAGCCTTATCGCGAGCCTTGATGTCTTCGAGGATCTTCTCCTCGCTCTTGGCGTCTACCTTGGCATCATTGCCCGTAGCTGCGTCTCCACCCTGGCGCTGAACAGCGCGACGGTGAGCGCGTGCTGCAGGATCTGCGGTCAAGAACACCTTTACATCTGCCTCGGGAAATACCACGGTGCCAATGTCACGGCCTTCTGCGACTACATCGCCATTCTCGCCAGCACGGCGCTGAAGCGTAACCATAGCCTCGCGGACCTCAGGAATAGCTGCAACAGCGCTGACGTTTCTATCTACCTCTGGGGTACGAATCTCTGCTGTAACGTTTGAGCCGTTTGCGAAGACGGTCTGGCCGTTTGCGGAGTTTCCAAACGAGATGCTAATGCTGCGTGCAACCTGAATGATTTTCTCGGTATCAGTCATATCAATGCCCTGACGCAGGCATTCTACGGTTACCGAGCGATACATTGCGCCCGTATCAAGAAAGATAAGATCCAGGCGATCAGAAAGTGCGCGAGCAACCGTAGACTTTCCGGAGCCTGCTGGGCCGTCAATAGCAACAATCATTACTTATCCCCCTTGGTGACACCCCAAATGTCACGAAAATCGTAAAAACTTGGCTCGGTGGAACGACGAATAACCTCTTCTGGATCAAGGTTAAACCCACCAAGCTTGAAATCAGAACCGCCTGTACTAGTAAAGAAGATTGAAGAGACATTTGCAAGATGTACATTCCAGCTTGAACTACCTGGGATGCCAAAAATCTCTGCCATCATAGAGCGCAGATAGCCGCCGTGAGAAATACAAACCGTGCGTCCAGAAAGGTTGGAGAACTCGTTAAGAATATTGCGGCACCTGCTTCTTACCTGCTCATATGACTCTGCTTCTGGAGCAGGAATGGAGTGACCGTTTTCATCTGAAGCCCAGGGAAACGTGAGACCATACGGCTTTAAAATCTCTTCTGCATCAGCAAAACGCTTGCTTTCTAGAATGCCAAAATCCATCTCTGCAAGATCGTCTTTTACCTCACAGGAAATACCAAGCTCAGCTGCAGCCATCTCTGCCATGTCTTTGCAGCGAGACAAAGGA
The DNA here is from genome assembly GCA_963544415.1 of uncultured Atopobium sp. GTDB lineage: Bacteria > Actinomycetota > Coriobacteriia > Coriobacteriales > Atopobiaceae > Lancefieldella. The sequence goes on along the minus strand of CAUUFE010000010.1, from coordinate 2,117 downwards.
GAGGTCCAAATTCTATCTGGATGAAATGCAACAAGCGCACGAACGGCATGCTCTCGCTGTTCAATGCCATGTTCGGTGAGCTCAACGTCTCTTCTGCCGCTAAAAAAGCGCTGTGTATTAGCCACACTCTCTGGGTGGCGCATAAACAAAATGCGATGAACCTGAGCTGGAACTTCAAATGGCTGCATTATGTCTCCTCTCTGGGCGTATTTGAGCTGTTTGACGGCCGCTTAGTAATTGTGCGACTAGTAATTATTTGCTGGCATGTAAAGGCATGATGGGAGAAGCGCCAGGCTCTCTACCAATAGTGCGCTCCAGAGCGGCAACTTCCTCTTCTGTAAGAAGTCTCCACTGTCCCTCTTTAACGCCTGTAAGGTGGAGCGGCCCAAACGTGTCTCTGTGGAGTGCAAGAACTCTATGGTAAATAGCCAGAAGCATCTTTTTGACCTGGTGCTTTCTGCCTTCTCTAATAGTTACGCTGACCAGGGAGTTTGGCTCTCCTCCACCGGTTTTTCCTAAACCCTGTGGGGCGAGAAGTGCCTTCATCTTGGCATCGTTGGATACAATCTCAACCTCAGCAGGAGCTGCAGGGCCGTCTTCAAGCTCAATACCTTCGCGCAGGCGATTTAGCTGCTCTTCTGTAGGTGTACCTACTACATGAGCAACATAGTGCTTCCATACATGCTTTGAGGGATGCAAAAGCTCTTGGGCCATCTGACCATCGGTAGTAAAGAACAAAAGACCCGTGGTATCCATATCAAGGCGTCCAACAGGGAAAAGTCCCGGGTATCTGTCAGTGGGAACCATGTCCACAATGGTTGGTCTACCCTGAGGGTCTTTCATAGTAGTCAAATAACCTGCAGGTTTGTTGAGCATCAAGTAGACGGGTTTCTCGGCAATTGAACAGACAACGCCATCAACCGCAACAACATCAACCAGAGGATCAACCTTGCTACCAAGCTCGGTGACTACCTTGCCGTTTACCGTGACGCGGCCAGACGTCATCAGACGCTCGGAGCCACGGCGGCTGGCCACTCCTGCACGCGCCAAAAAGCGCTGCAGACGCATGGGAACAATACGCTCTTCTGCCACGGCCTATGCATCCTCTTGCGTATCGTAGCTGTCTCCCAGAAGGGAGCGTTCATCATCAATGTCTTCCGCAGCTTCTTCAAGCGTTGACGTAAAGCTTCTACCAGAGAGTCTCTCGCGAATAAACTGCTTGGACTCTTCATCAGGGGCAAAGTCTTCCAATGGTGGTAACTCTCGCAAAGATTTGAGGCCAAAGCGCTCTAAGAAAAGTGCTGTTGTGCCATAGAGAATAGCTTGTCCCCTATCTGCCTCTTTGCCCACTTCACGCACAAGGTTTTTCTCGCGAAGTGAAGAGATAACGCCATCAGAGTTAACGCCACGAATAGCACGGACGCCCTCACGTGTAACGGGCTGGTGATAAGCAATAACCGCCAGCGTCTCAAGCGCTGCCTGAGAAAGGCGGCGCGTATCCCAGGAGAGCACAAAATCGCTGACCAGCTGATGGTGAGCTGGGTGCGTAAAGAGACGCCAACCGCCGGCTACCTCCCTGAGCTGAAAACCCCTGTTACAGCGCGTATACTCCTCTGCAAGCTCTTTGAGCGCTTGGGCAACCTCGGCAGGAGCTGCATTGGTGACCTTGGAAAAGTCGGCTGTGGTGATTGCATCTGTTGCAACCAAAAGCAGTGATTCTAGTGCGCCTTTGAGCGACTCGGAATCTAAATAGGTAAGCTCTTCTGCCATAAGTTATTCCGCCTCTTTCTGTGCTTCATCGGGCGTTTGAGTTAACGATAAGAGCGTCTGCTGGACGTCTTGGAGCGCATTTTGAGACAAGTTAAATCCTTCAAGGTCTGGCTCATCGCCAGAAAGTTCTTCTAGTTCCAAAAGAACCGACTCATCAAGCTGGTATGAATCTGCGCCCTCTATGTGCTCAATCTCAATCTCGCCAAAGATGATATCCTGCTGAACACGAACAAGACCGCGCTTAAAGAGCTCGAGCACTGCCAAAAAGTTTGCAACCACAATTTCTGGCGTATCTTGACCGTCTAAGAGCTCAGAGAACGTCACCTTGCCCTTAGAGCGCGTGAGTC
>CAUUFE010000009.1:0-27922 GCA_963544415.1 uncultured Atopobium sp. | reverse complement strand
ATATCAAAGGTTTCTGTTGCAATATCAGACAGCGAGAAACCCAGACTTTCTGCAGCTGCATTCCAAGCGTCAAGATTAAACTCGCTGGTCCACGCATCAAACTTGCAACCATTTTTCCAAGCTTGGTAAATCAAATTAAAGCCTTCGCGTCCCATCTTTGAAAGCGCACCTTCTACCAGGGACGTTCCAGAATCGTGGTAGGCAATCTTAAGTCCCCTATCGTGGTTTGAGGACAAGAGCAACTGCTGTCTACGCTGGGCTTCCTCACGAGAAATCTGGCCAACCCACTGAAATGGCGTGTAGGACTTGGGCACAAATACGGCAACGGAAGCAGAAACCGTAACGCCCTTGCCGCCAATTTCTCGACCGATATCTAAAATACGCTTTGCAACTGCGGGAATAGCTTGAATGTCTTCATCGGTTTCTGTTGGAAGACCCATCATAAAGTAGAGCTTCATGCGGCGCCAACCGTTTTCAAACGCGTTTCTAGCTGCGGACTCAAGATCATCCTCGGTAACGTTCTTGTTGATAACATCACGCATGCGTTGAGAACCTGCTTCTGGCGCAAACGTCAGACCGCCGCGCCTTGAGGTAGAAACTGCGTCTGCCATCTCCGCGCCAAACGCGTCCATACGCTGGGAAGGAATGGAGATTCGCACGCCGCGTTTACGAAGGTCAGAGTTCATACGGCGCAGAATATAGCCGCACTGAGAGTGATCCGTTGTAGAGAGCGACGTAAGCGAAACCTCATCGTAGCCGCTCTTCAAAAGGCCTTCCTCGCCTGCTGTGATAATCTGCTGAGCTGGGCGCTCGCGAACAGGACGATACGTCATTCCGGCCTGACAGAACCTGCAGCCGCGAGCACAGCCTCGTTGAATCTCTAGCGACAGCCTGTCCTGAACAATTTCGGTATACGGAACAATGCGCTGCGCAACAGGGTCTGTTACTGAAAGATCTGGTAGACAACGCTTATAGACCACACTTGGTGCACTACTTCCCTCTTTAGGAACCGCATATCCCCAGCGTGTTGCGGTGTCGTCCTTCACAATCTGATAGAGCGATGGCACGTAAACGCCCTGAATCTGAGACAGCCTCTGCAAAATCTCTTGGCGAGAAACCCCTTCAAGCTTGGAAGTTCTCACGCACTCACACATCTCTACCAGTGCTTCTTCGCCATCACCCAATAGAATTGCATCGAAGAGCGGAGCCACGGGTTCTGAGTTCCAAACAGATGGACCGCCACCAAAAATAAGTGGATCTTCTTCGTCACGCTCTTCGGAAAGCTTTGGAATACCTGCTAGATCAAGGGTTTCTATAATATTGGTGGCAATCATTTCATGCGCAAGGGTGAAGCCCACGACATCAAAAGATGCTAAAGGCGCAGCACCCTCCAACGAAAGCAGAGGAACATTGCGCTTGCGCATCAAAGCTGCCATATCGACCCAAGGCAGATAGGCGCGCTCACAAGAAATATGAGGCGCCTTATTCAAAGCGTTATAGAGAATGGCAATGCCCAAATTAGGCTGACCCACCTCGTACACGTCAGCGTAAACCATACAAACGTGAAATGGACCTTCTTGCTCCTCTACTGCTCCCCACTCGTGATTTAAGTATCTTGAGGGTTTCTCGACATGCGGAAGCATGGGCTCAATGAGATGGAAGAGATTTTCTCGTTTAACACGCACGATAGTCTACTTTCTATCTTTTAGCGAGGGACTGTGTGGTTGCTATCTCTACGGTATTTGATTGTGAATTTGTATCTGCTGTTGCGCTTGCGTCTGTAGAAGCACTCGAAGCGCCGGTTTTGGTAGAAGAATTAGCTGCTACCCCGTCGCGTTTCTCGGCAATTTTGCGAGCATACGCGTGAATGACGCGAGCAGTAGTGTGAGTACCTGCGTACCCCATGCCAGCCTTAAGCGCCCAGCCAAATCCTGGCACTGTGCCTGCGACCGTGCGTGCAACCGTACGATATCCAAAGCCCGCACCCACAACGCCGAGAAGTTCGGTGATGGTTTCAACACTCATATTGATGTTATAGGCGGCAGTAATATCAAGCGCCAGTCTGATCTGACGTGCAGTCATCAGCGGCATATCAGAGCCAGGAACCAATGCCACAGCTCCAATAGCTGCATTTTCTTTAGCGCAAGCAGCTGTTATCTGCTTGACTACTTGAGTTCTGCAAAGAGGATATGCTGCCGCAAAAGAAACTGATTTTTCTGTTGCAGTTGCAATCCATGAAGAGAGTCGATCAAAGAGCACTTCTTCAGTAGTACCTGCAATGATGCTAATCAGTCCTGTGTTATAGAGCGTGTCAGCAATTTTTGGAGCTTCAACTGCAGACTCAACAACCACGGCACATGGAATTGAATGACTTACCAACATGGTAAGAGCGTCCTCGTACTGTGATGTTGGCGTTGGAATAATCACCGCAATATCAGGAATAGCGGCATTCTTTCCCGCACGACCAGTGCCACCAGAGGTAAACGAGACGCCATCGGCAAGTTTAGAAACGCGGACTAAAGCATCTGTTCTCTCTGGCATAAAATACGTATGAACAGCAAGAATTGCCTCTTCAGAGGCAAGGGAATCAACATAGATATGCGTATACGTTGGCTCAAGAGATGAGAGTGAGCCGCGGAATTCCTGCAGTACAGAAGTTGCAAGCTTGCCTAAGCTGTTTCTTTTTGCCATAGCTTATGCCGCCTTAGTTCTATGTCTGTAAACTGACTGGACTATTCCTACAGAGACAAGCTGGGCAATCATCGATGTAGATCCAAAGCTAATAAAAGGTAGAGGAATACCGGTAATAGGCATAATGCCAATACACATACCAACGTTTTGCAAAACCTGGAACGACCACATGGCCGCACAGCCAACAAGCACCAGCTTAGAGAAGGTATTCTCGGTCTTCATAGCAAACAGAATGGTTGCAAAAATCATCCACGCAAAGAGCGAAAGCATAATGAATGCACCAAGGAAGCCAAACTCTTCCGAGAAGAGCGCAAAAACAAAGTCCGTATGTGCCTCAGGTAAGAATCGTCCACTTGCCTGCGTAGCGTTACCTGGTCCTTTTCCAATAAAGCCACCTGAGCCTACGGCAATTTTTGCCTGCTGCAAGTTATAGCCATCTCCTGACGGATCAACGGATGGATCCAAAAAGACGGTAAGACGCTTCATCTGGTACTCCTTAAGAATGTGAGGAATACCAGGAATCATAGAGGTCACAACAACAAGAGCAACAACGGCAATGAGCAAAAGGACGGTCACAAGAATCCAAGAACGTTTTGCACCAGAGCAAATGATGATAGTAGCTCCGATAACCAAAATAATCAGGCCAGTTCCCAGGTCTGGCAAAAGCATAATAGAGCCAAATGGAACCATCAGCGTTCCACAAAGCTTTACATAGTCTCTCAGTGTTTCTACCTTGCCGTTATACTGAGCACACACCGAAGCCATAAGGAAGATTGTGACAATCTTTCCCAGCTCAGACGGCTGAAATCTAAAGCCAACAAACGGGATATTAACCCAACCAGTCATACCCTTGACCGAGACACCAAAACCTGGAACCTTAGGCAAAATCATCAATACAACAACGCCAACAAGCAGCACGTTTGTCATATTTGCTAGTGCTCTGTAGTCATAGCGCCACATAAGCGTGGCAAAAACAAGGCCCAGGCCAATACCAAGAAGATGCCTAGGAAAACTAGCTTCGGCAATGTTCATTGATGCGGTCCAAATAACCACAATACCAATGAGGACGAGAAGAGCCGCGGGAACAAGCTGTGCTAGATAAAGATTGTTCAGAATATTCTTACCAGTAAGTCTCTCTTTCTTAGCAAGACCGCCTGAAGGAATACCTCCACGCCTTCTAAAAGGAGAGTTCATTCTCTGTTTTGTAACTGCAGATGAATCAAGTGCCATGGGTTTCTCGCCTCCTTACCTACCAACATTGTCTGGCTGATTATAAATTGCGCCAAAGACGTCTCGAACAATATACATACCAGAACCTGCACCAGAAGGCGCACAGTCAAGGTTGGCAGCAACAACGTACTGAGGCTTATCAGCAGGCGCATAACCAACAAACCAACCAACTGGCTCGCCAATAGACTGCTGCTCAGCAGTACCCGTCTTGCCATTAACCGTAACATCAAGATTGGTCCAGTGAATAGTCTGAGAAGCGGACTCCTCATAGACAACGCCATAAAGACCGCGAGCAACAATATCTCGGTGCTCATCTTTTTCTTCTGGGCTCAGAATAACCTCGTTTTTATACTCAATAACAGAGCCATTTCCGTTTCTGGCATTAATACTCTTCAAAACATGTGGTTTGTAAATTGGACCTCGGTTTGCAATACCACAATACGCATTTGCCATCTGGAGGCAGGTTACCAAAAGATCGCCCTGTCCAATTGCAAGGTTACAGTTGTCGCCACCCTGCCACTTACGAGCATCATCAGGCGAGCTGGTAAAGTAATTCCACTTCCACTCCGCATCAGGAACGCGGCCAGATGCCTCTTCTGGAAGGTCAATACCAGAAAGCGCACCAAGTCCAAAGGCACGGAATGTCTCTTGCATGCCCTCTGGATGATCGTTGTTATAGAAGAAGCCCTTACCAATCTCATAAAAAACAATATCGCAAGAGTTGGTAATACCGGTAATCAGATTAACGGTGCCGTGACCAGAAAGAAGCCAACAGTGCATGCCGTACTGCTCGCCAAAACCAGTCCAGAAACCCGTGCAATACCAGCTGGAATTTCCGTCACAAATGCCGTATTTGAGTCCGGCAAAGGTAGTAAGTGCTTTGATGGTAGATCCAGTTGGATACTGTCCAGCAATTGCGCGGTTCATCAGTGGATAGTTTGCCTCTTCAGAAGAAAGCGTATCCCAGTCAGAACTGGAAATACCACCAACAAACATTGAAGGTGAATACGTTGGATAGCTTGCCATAGCAATAACTTCACCGTTGGTACAATCAAGTGCCACCACACTTGCACTGCGACCTTGGAAGTCTTGTGATCTAACGGTGTTGATAACACTGACAAGGGATGCTTCTGCTGCTTTTTGGATGTTTGCATCAATGGTCAAAACAACATCTGAGCCGCTCTGAGGAGCAATAGACGTTGAGTGAGATAAAACATTACCAGCAGCGTCAACATACACCGTTTGTTCACCACGAACACCCTGAAGAGCGGACTCGTACTGATACTCAACACCCGTTTGTCCCACGATATCGCCGTGGGCATACACAAAGCCGCCATCCGCAGTTTTACTGCTTTCAAGCTGCTCTTGTGTAACAGTTCCGGTGTAGCCAACAACATGAGCTGCAAGAGAACCGTTTGGATAGGCGCGCTGGGTGCGCTCCTCAATTGAAACGCCATCAAGCAAAGCGCCATGAGCGTAAATATAGGCAACTACGCGCCTAGAAACATCTACAGAAACCGTGCGAAGCGCTTGGGCGCCATCAGAGGTATCCATGATTTTTCTGCGCACCGCCAACATAGGCATACCCAAAAGGTTAGCAAGAATCTGCAGCTTAATGTAATCTTCTGCAACGTCTGCTCGAGCTACTACCGTTGGACTTGGCCTGTTAGTAACAATCTCCACGCCATTTCTGTCCAGAATGCGACCGCGAGGAGCTGCGGTAGTAACTGTTCGCGTACGGTTGCGCTCTGCTTGCTCAGTATAGTCAGCTGACGATAAGAGCTGCATGGTCCAAAGACGACCAATAAGCACGGCAAACATACCGCCAACAGCAATTGCAAATCCGACAAGTCTGGACGAGAGGGTCTTCTCGGCAGAGCCGTCAGAACCACCAGACGCCTTGGGAGCGCCGCCACCAATATCAAAGGTAAACGGCGAGTCTTTTCTACCAAAGGTGAGGTAAACAATGATCAAACCAATTGCTGCAACAGCGCAACAAGCAAGGATAACAAGGGTGAAATTCATACTAACCCCTTATTTAAGGCGCTGAGGAGCTCGGTGAGATCCGCGGTAGAGCGAAGTTCCGCCCAAAGATGAATGAGACCTTTGGGAATGAGAAAGTACATAGAAAACAGGCAGCGCTGCCAAAATAGTAAACAACATGGTGGGGAAAGACTTAAACAGCAGTCCCTCAAAGAAGTTGCCACCAGAGCCAATCAAAGAATTAATGAGCTGATACATAAAGGTGACACCAAAAGTTTGAAGGGCAACAAAGCCCATAGAGGTGCCAAAATTGCCAGAAACTCTGTCTCTAACCTCTTGGCCCATGAAATAAGAGCTCACCACAAGCAAAAGTGCCATGAGGCCAATGGGATTGGCAGAAGTCAGATCATAGATTAGACCTGCAATAAAGCCGCTTATTACGCCAGTTTTGCCACCATATCTCAGGGCAATAACTGCCGAGAAAATCAATGCAAAATTGATGACTCCCCCACCAAAAGAAACCTGTGGGGTAAGCATAATTTGCAGAATGAAGCAAACAACAGCAAGAACGGCGATGCTGCGTGTGTTTTTATTTCTATCAGAAACCTGCATACATCCCCCTTAATCTGTTCTTCCGCTGTTATGTTGTGTATTACCCGTTGGAGCAGCAACCGTTGCATTCTGCTGAGAATTTGTTGTGTTGTTTGCAGAGCCGCTGCCAGAAGAGTTGCTTGATGAAGAACCCGAGGATCCGTCCTTGGAGTCTTTATCCTTACTGTCAGAATTAGTTGCTGTTGGAGTGTTTTGCTTATCTGCCTCTGCAATATCATCTGCGGTAGCTTTTTGCTCCTCAGAAAGAGACGTGATAACCATTACCTCCTCGTTAGTGCTGACATTTCCATAAGGCTCAACAACAATGGTGTAATAGAGCGATCCTGGAGCTGCCTCAACGCTGGTAACCTTACCTAGAGGAAGACCCTTAGGGAATACGCCACCAAGACCGCTGGTAACAACTGTATCGCCTACGGCAACCTTCTGGTTGGTGTTGATTAGGTTAAGAGTAATCTGTCTTGACGCAGAACCCATAAGCATGCCTTGAGCTCGACTACTTTGAACCATAGCAGCCACACCGCTCTTCTCGTCAGTGATAAGACGAACGGTAGAGGTTGTAGGACCACACTCAATAATCTGGCCGATAACGCCACCGCTATCAACAACAGGCATGCCAACAGCCAGCCCGGACGAAGTTCCCTTGTCGATCACGATGGTGTTATTGAACGAGTCAGTAGAACCAGAGATAACACGAGCACCTGTGGACTGCAGGTTATAGGTATTTTTGAGGTCGAGAAGACCCTGCAGACGCTGCGTGGACTGATTTGTCTCTTCTAGCTCTGCATTTCTTGAACGCAACTGCTCATTTTCTGCCTTGAGGTCAGAAAGCGTTTGCTGGTCTGCTGTTAAGTTACTAAAAATGTTACCAATGCCCTGGAAAGGCATGGCAATAGCAGAACCCGCCATTCTAAAAGGCATGGTAATAGTAGAGAACCCACCTCGAACCATCTCGAGCGGTCCTTCTGTACCCATACGAGCGCTGACCGTCAATAACACAATTGAAAGCAGCGAAAGAATAATAAAACTACGGCCACCCGTATGCTTATTATTGTTAGATCCAAGGCCTGTTGAAGCACCCTGGATCTGATGAGACAATGGCATATTTATTGGCCTGCACTCTGAACAAATCCACCGGACAATGCGTTAGCCTCAAGAACCTTTGCACAACCGGTAACAACATTTTCTAGGGCGGTTGGGCTTACGTTAACGGGAACGCCAGTCTCTTCACGAAGTCTTTGATCAAGACCACGAAGCATTCCGCCGCCACCGGTAAGCAAGATACCGTAGTACATAAGATCAGAGGCAAGATCTGGTGGCGTCACATCAAGCGCATCTTTGACAGCCTTGGTGACCTCGTCAAGAGGACGATCAAGGGCACGACGAATCTCTTCTGACTCAATACGAACAGTCTTTGGAAGACCACTCATGACGTCACGACCGTTTACCTCAACATCAAGCTCTTCTGCAAGAGGAGCTGCTGAGCCAACCTTAATCTTGATGTCTTCCGCGGTACGCTCACCAATAGAGAGGTTGTAAGCATCACGAACATGCTCAAGAATAGTTTGATCAAACTCGTCACCTGCAGTTCTAATGGACTGCGAGACAACAATACCGCCCATGGAGATAACAGCAACCTCGGTAGTACCGCCACCAATGTCTACAACCATAGAACCCGTAGGATCCTCAATTGGAAGGTCTGCACCAATAGCTGCAGCCATAGGCTCTTCAATCAAGAATGCCTGGCGAGCGCCTGCCTGAATAGTTGCTTCAAAAACAGCGCGTTTCTCGACAGATGTAACGCCAGAAGGAACGCAAACAACTACGCGTGGACGTGGTGACCAAGGATATTTGCGCTCACGGGCCTTCTCAATGAAGTAACGAAGCATAACCTCAGTAACATCAAAGTCTGCAATGACGCCGTCTTTAAGAGGGCGCTCAGCAATGATGGAGCCAGGAGTACGGCCGATCATGCGCTTTGCATCAGCGCCAACGGCCAGAACACGGCTCTCGCTTTTATCGATTGCAACAACCGATGGCTCATTAATGACAATACCCTGACCACGAACTGCAACAAGGGTGTTTGCAGTTCCCAGATCGATGGCTAGGTCTCCGCCATATTCTCCGAAGAGCGAATCGAAGATAGACATGATATCCAATCAAACGTGCTACGCGTGTGCGTAATTATCCTGCAGAAAGAACGGTTAAAACAGTTTAGTACTAGTTACCAGACTTTGAAGAGCTGGAGGAACTATTAGAGGAATTTGAGGAGTTAGATCCATTAGTTCCAGAGGTAGTTCCCGAATTAGAGCCGTTAGTACCAGAAGTTGTGCCAGAGTTCTGGTTATTCTGGCTTACGTATGAAGTGGTAACGCTTGCAACCTTCCAGCCAATACCATCACGGACAAGCTCAATGGTGTAGTCAACATTGCCGCCATTAGAAAGACTGACAGAAGCATTAACTGTAGAGTGAGTCATGCTCTGGTCGACACCGTTGATGGTAACAGCGGAGCTTGTTGGCAGGCTGTTGGAAATCTGCTGAAGCGTTGTGCTAGAGACAGAGCTAGAGACATAGCGACCAATATCGGTACCCTGTGCCTTAGCGTTGAAAATATCCTGAACAACAGACTGCTGGGTTGGCCATCCATAGCCACGATAGTAAGCATAACCAGCGCCACCAACAGCCAAGATAAGCAAAATAAGAATAGTGATGAAGACCTTTAGGCCGGTATGGCGATGCTTACGCCTAATCTTCTTGTCCTTCTTATCCTGCTCAATAATCTCCTGCTCAGTAATCTGGAAAAAGCCAGTGTCTTCTGCAGAAGGGATGAGCTCACCAGACATACCTGTAGGATCAAGTGGATCATAGGCACCATAGCCAGCTGCCTGAAGGAAGGCATCAGTCTCAGATGGCTTGCCAGAAGTCATTGCAGTAATAGCCTTGCGAGCTGCATCAAAAGCAGACTGTTGCTGATTAGACAGAACAAAGCTGCCGTCTGCAGTAGCGTGGGTAAAAGCGTCAACTGCCTCAGACATGCGATTTGCTGCAACGTATGCAAGACCAAGATCTGCATAAATCTTAGTGGAATTATCCAGAGGATTAGCAAAATCAAGAGCGGTACGATATGCCTCAACAGCATCAACAGGCCTGTTCAGACCCATGAAGCATGCGCCTAGGCTGCAAAGTGCTGATGAAGGATTAGGGTTCTTCTCGTCAACTGCAGCGTTTCTGTAAGCAATGCCGGCGTTGCGAATATCACCGATCTTCTCGTATGCAGAACCAAGAGCAAGCTGTGCCTTATAAGGAGTTGCGTAAGAGGCGTCCTGGACAGCGTTAGTAAGGGCAGCAATAGCCTCCTGTACCCTACCAGCAGCCAGAAGTGCGCGACCCTGATTAGTAGAGAGAGCGCCAACCTTGCCGTAGGAAGCGTCAGCAAGAGCGGACTTGTAAGCAGAAGCTGCGGAATCAAACTGTCCAAGCTTCATATAAGCGTTTCCAAGAAGGTGGTCAATCTGACCGTTTACCTCGCCTGGCTCTTTAGCCACATCAAACTGACTGATAGCTACAAACCAGTCGCCCTGATCATATGCAGATTTACCTAACTCAAATGCCTGTTGATTCACAATATCCTCCAAGAGTCTGTGCGACTTGGCTTTAAGCGTTTTCAATTCTAATGGAATTGACGATATCGCCAACCTTTAACTGGGAAATGACATCCATTCCCTCGATAGTTGTGCCAAATACGGTGTACCCAGAATCCAAGCCGTGCTGTGGACCAAGACAGAAATAGAACTGAGAACCTGCGGAGTTTGGATCTTGAGAACGAGCCATAGCAAGGGCACCGTCAACGTGGGAATTGTTAGGATTTGTGGTGAACTCCTCTTTGATGCGATAACCAGGACCACCAGTACCAGGAATTCCGTCAGGACCAGGGTTACCAAACACAACATCCTCAACACTCATCTCACGAGTGTTTGGGTCTCCGCCTTGAACTACAAAGTTAGGAACAAGACGGTGGAACTTGGTATTGTCATAGAAGCCAGACTCTGCAAGCTCGCAGAAGTTTGCCACATGAATAGGTGCGCCCTTACCGTCAAGTTGAACCTTAATGATTCCCTTGTTGGTATCAAAGACGGCAACCTCAGTACCAGTAACCTGGCGCTCTGGTGTATACAATGGATCAAGTCCAAACATAATTCCTCCAAGCTTCTTTACATCTAAGAGAAGAAAAAACGCGAGAAACCCTTAGTAATAAAGAACTTCTTTTCTAACCTAATTATTTTACCAGTATGATGAGATTTTTGAAATTAAAGCAGCTGAACGGTAGATTTTTACTGCTTTTGTGGCTTCCAATTCACGTAATTTTCATCAAAAAGTTTCTGGTATGAGCTAGAACCACTTGAGTCTCTGATGTTATCGACTGGCGCCAAGATGTGCTCTTTGTCCTGAGAAGGATTAGAAGAAGCCACAGAGCGCTTCCATCCCTCACTCAAAGCATCAGAGCGATTACGAAGCCAGTTGCCAAGCTTAGTAAGATTTTCAATGGTCTGACGATAGTTTCCATTGGAGTCATCAAGGCTTGAAAGGTCAGAGATAACATTACTGATATCCAGCGATATCTGCTCTGCTTCCTGCTGAGCATCAGCACGCTCTTGATCAGAGCCGGTAATGGCAAGCTGATCAAAGGTCTTCTCGTTATCATCAAGGCGCTTTGAGAGATCTCCCAGCTTCTGATAATCGCTATCAAGTGCATCAAAAACAGCATCTGAACTTGTGTTTTGCTGAGTTGCACTGGTATCTTGTCCCGTTAGATGCGCAACAGGAGTGGTAGTAGGAGTAGATGAGACTGGAGCCTCAACCTTTGCGCGATTATCGGTTGCCTGTGGGTCCCACGGGTGCGTAATGATAAAGATTGCAGCCACTACCAGCGAGGTAACAAGAAGTGCTGAGAGCAGAATAACGCGCGTACGAGGGATTCCTTCAGCTTCAGGGAGGTTCTCTTTTGAAGGCTCGGAAGGGATTGCAGACTCAAAGCGAGGAGCTGGCCTGCGACTTACCGAGGCAAACGCACTGGTAGTGTCTGGGTCAGCGTTGTCGGCTGGCATTTGTTGCAGAACAGTGGAATCTGCTGCGACAGAAGAGGATGCATCATACTCTGCGTCTACGAGCAGATCGGTCTTCTCGCCAGGTGCCGAAGCGGCGTCAATCTCTGGAAGCTTGATGTTACGTGTGGGCCTGATGGCTCGAGCTGGACGAGCTGCAGGCGCTGCCTGTGGCAGAGGAAGGCCGCACTTGGGGCAGCTTTCTGCAGCAGCACCAACTAAGGCGCCACAATGAGGGCACCACTCAGCTTGAGTAACAGGAATCCTTTGGGTCAAACTTAGATCAATCTGACAATGAGGGCAGGTTAAAGCCTCTTCATCGACCTCAGATCCACAGTTTGGACAACGCATACACCCTCCACAACTCTTTGCTTGTGCTTCAGTTTAATCGTTTATATCAGCAGAAGAGCTATAAGTTGACTTTCCTCCCATTAATCTCACAACCAGGTCAAAGAATCGATCCTTTGTATAGTTGTGAATGTAACGCTCGGAAATTCTGTTGAAGATAATAACGGAAATCACCAAACAAATTGCCAAGTACGGCAAGATGCGTGGGGTGAGAGGTGCAATACGGAAGAAGTCCTGCGCTACCGTGCATCCGCCAACCACAATGGCAATGCATACAACAAGAAGTGCAACGCGGAGCTTGGTGAGCGGCAAAGAAATCCTTCTAAGCAGCGCAAAACTAACTGTTGCGGTGGTGATAAGCGCCATCGTAGACACCTGAGACAGGTTCAACTTAAACAGATGACCTGCAGTCATAAGAAGCGCAAGCGTGATAGTTACTGCAATAGAAGCAGGTAGTGACTTGCGCAAAATGTTGACCAGGAAGTTGCCCTTTACGCGATCGTGATTTGGCTCAAGCGCCAACACAAACGATGGCAGGCCAACGGTTGCAAATGAAAGCAGCGACATCTGAACAGGAATAAAGGGGTATGGTGGCGCAATAATGCAATAGAGCGCTAAAGCCGCAGTATAAACCGTCTTTACAAGTATGAGCGCAGCAGATCGCTGAAGGTTATTGATAGAGCGCCTACCTTCGGCAACAACTTCTGGCATGTGCGCAAAATCGTTGTCTGCCAGAACAATCTCTGCAACATTTCTAGCTGCAGCAGAACCAGAAGCAACAGAAATAGAACAGTCCGACTGCCTCAGCGCCAAGATATCATTGACGCCGTCGCCGGTCATGGCAACCGTGTGGCCATGATTCTGGAGTGCAATAACAAGCTCGCGCTTCTGTTCTGGTGTAACGCGACCAAATACGTGGTACTTCTCGACAGCTGCAGCAATATCTGCCTCTGCGTGTAGCGTAGTTGCATCTACCCAGCCGTCGGCATGAGGGACACCAGCTCGCTCAGCAATAGCCGAGACGGTACGAGGGTCATCGCCCGAAATAACACGCAGGTCAACGCCTTGCTCGAGGAAGTATGCAATGGTTTGTGGGGCGGTCTCTCTAATCTGATCCCTAAGCACTACGTAACCTAGGAGCTGAGGAGTTCCCTGGAAAGTATCATTCTGGTCAAATCCATCAACGGTACAGGCAACCAGCACGCGTTCAATGGACGCAAATGCATCGGACGATGCGATAACGTCTGCTGCCTCGGGACCAAGCACAAACTGAGCAGCACCGATAACAAATGCCTGTCCGTCCTCAGTGACGCAGCCAGAGTACTTTCTCTTTGAAGAAAACGCCACAACGCGAGAAGGACGTTTGCTTTGAATCCCCTGCTTGGATGCGTACGCAAGGATTGCCATAGCCGTATCGTTAGCGTCATCTTTGTTTGCCCCGACAACGTTTACAGCCGCTTGCAAAGCACCCGCAGCCTCAGTAATTGGCGTAAACGAAGCATCCAAAACACGAGCAACTTCCATGTTTCCCGTGGTGATAGTGCCCGTCTTGTCCAAACAAAGGGTATCTACGCGTGCCAGCGTTTCAATGCAGTATTGCTGCTGAACCAAAACATTTTTCTGGCCAAGCCTAATGGTTGCAATAGCAAGAACCGAGCTGGTGAGAAGAACGAGTCCTTGAGGAATCATGCCAATAACGGCAGCAATCATCGAAAGAAGTGCTTCATTCAAATCGGCGTTACCAATGAAATAGGTACGAACAAAAAGACCAATACCCAGCGGAATCAATGCAATGGAACCTGCGCGAATAATCGACTTAATGGTGGTAAGAATCTCTGAGTTGATCTCTTTTACAAACTTAGCTTCTGCGTTAATACGCGCAGCATAGCCTTCCTGACCTACACGGCATACCCTACCAACAAGACTGCCCCTCTCGACAAAACTACCAGAGAGAAGCTCATCTCCCGTGGTCTTTTGTACGGGCTCTGCCTCACCAGTTAGAAGGCTTTCGTCAACGCTTACGTGCTCTGATACAAGAATACTGTCAGCAGGAATTTGATCGCCCGTCTTTAAGCGCACAAGATCATCGATGACAAGCTCGTCTGGTTTGATAAAGGTATCTTTTCCGTCTCGAATTACACAAACACTCTGAGCTGTCATAAGAGACAGACGGTCAATCATGCGTTTTGCGCGAATCTCTTGCACAATACCAATGACCAGGTTTGCAAGAACTACGGTCATGAAAAGCGCATTTCTGTACTGTCCTGTTACAACAACAAGAAGCGCCATCAAAACGTTAACTATGTTAAAGAGCGTAAAGCTGTGCTCTGCAATAATCTGGGCGATAGATTTGGTTTTGACGTCTGTATTAGTATTAACTTTACCTGCAGAAACTCTTTCTACAACTTCTTTTGACGTCAAGCCTTCATACGTTTCTTCAAAACGTTTGCTACTCTTGCCTTCAGTACCCTGCAATGACATATAAACAATCTCCAGTCAGTGATGGCCGGTTTTTTGCACGTGGTGACCCCGGTGGGTTTCGAACCCACGACCTTTTGCTCCGGAGGCAAACGCTCTAATCCACTGAGCTACGGAGTCATGGTGCATAAGTATACCCCAGCCTACTTACTGCCTTTTGTAACGGTTTGCGTAATTTTCTTCTGATATTTTCCCATGCTAAAATGAATACAACCAGCAAATGAGGAGCTCATGAATATTATTTCTGTTGACCTAACATCCGACTCATATCAAATCCATGTAGGGCATCACCTGCTTGCGCAGGCCGGCAACCTTATTCGTTCCTGCACCTCAGGGTCAAAGATTCTTGTAGTCACTCATCCAGATTTGAACAAGCTCTTTGGCACAGAACTTCTCGCCTCGTTAGAGTCAGCTGGCTTTTCTGTCACAACTGCCGAAGTTCCCACAGGTGAGCATGCAAAATCTTTTGAGTCATATCAAAAGCTGGTAAGCGTCCTGGCAGAAAATCGTTTTACGCGAGAAGACATTGTTGTGGCTTTTGGCGGAGGCGTTATTGGCGATCTTGCGGGATTTGCAGCAGCTACTTACATGCGCGGCTGTGCGCTTATCCACATTCCCACCTCGCTTTTGGCAATGATAGATTCCTCGATTGGTGGAAAAACTGCCATTGACCTGCCCTTTGGAAAAAATCTGGTTGGAGCCTTCTATAACCCCAAGGCCGTTATTGTTGACCTTGAGCTGCTGAACTCTATTTCGACTCCCCTCTTGCAAGATAGCTGCGGAGAGCTTATTAAATATGGCGTTCTTTCTGGACATGAGCTCTTCAATAAAATCTCTTTGGCGAGAAACCCTGTGCAGGTCATCGACGTGACGCATAGGCAAGAGCTCATTCAAGCATGTATCGAAATAAAGAAGTCAATCGTTGAAGCAGACTTCAAAGAAGCAGGGTCTAGAAAATTGCTCAATCTGGGCCATACACTTGGCCATGCTATTGAGACGCTCGGCAACTTTGAACTTGGACACGGCTCCTGCGTGGCTGCTGGAACTTCCATGTTGGCAAAAGCCTGTTCCAAGCTTGGTCTTTGCTCTGTTGAAGACGCTAAGAACATCGCAACGCTCACACAAGCTTATAACCTTCCTACCAGCACTTCATTTACTGTGGAAGAACTTTACAGCGCAGCACTTCATGACAAGAAAAGCCACGCAGATTCAATTGATATGGCGCTTATCTATGGCATTGGTGATGTACGTATTGAGCGCAAGTCATTTGCAGAACTTAAACAGCTGATTGAGCTAGCAATAGAAGACTAACGTCCTAGACGCTCAAACTCTTCCGCAAGCTTACGTACTGACTGTTTTAGAGCGGTTTTATCTTCAGCTAGGATATCGTTTTTGTTGAAGATGCCGTTAGCAGTTCCTACATAAGCATATCCACCTGCAAATACGTCAGCAATATTGTCTGTTGCAACGCCACCAACTGCCATAAGAGGCAAGTTTCCTAAAGGCTCACATACCTTTTTGGCGTACCCATAGCTAACCTCATTTGCGGGGAATACTTTGACAATATCTGCACCAAGAGCAAACGCATGAGCAATCTCTGTTGGCGTAAACGCTCCCGGAACACTCAAAATCTCATGCTCTTTACAGTAATCAAACATCTCTTCAGAAAGCAGCGTTGGTGCTAAAACAAACGTTGCGCCAGCTTTATGAGCTGTCCGCAGATCTTCAAGAGTAAGTACGGTACCAGCACCAATATTGATATCAGAACCATATTCACTGGACAGCCTCTGAATTAACGAGGCAGCTTCTGGAGTGTTCATGGTTACTTCAACGTTATGTACAGGAGAATCAACAAGAACCTCAACGACAGCTTTAACCTGACTGTACGTATAGCCACGTAAAACCTGAGTTACGGCGCTAAAAGGCTTATTCACTTGCTTCCTCCTTTAATCTTCAAACAATTTTAACCATATCCTTCTCTGACACTCAACTGCGGTATTCTTACATCAAGCAATTAGTTACGGAGCGTGTGAAAAATGGATGTTTCAATAACTCCTCATGATTTGTTTGGAACGGTAGAAGCCATCCCGTCAAAATCATGCGCTCATCGCGCGCTCATCTGCGCTTCATTTGCAAACGGCACTACTAACATTACCTGTCCTTACATCTCAGAGGACATTCAAGTAACTGTTGATTGCCTTAAAGCTTTAGGCACCACTATCGCTAGAACTAAACAGGGATTTAGAGTTGTCCCTGCAAAAGAGCAAAATCGCCCTCAAAACGTGCAACTTAACTGCAAAGAATCTGGCACCACGCTCAGGTTTTTACTCCCCCTTCTGGGCGCGCTAAACGTAAACGCCACAATTTCCGCAGAAGGAAGGCTCTTTTCTCGACCCCTAGAGCCGCTTGTCTCAGAGCTCTCTGCCCATGGTATGTCTTTTACCTGGCAAGACGAGAAGACCCTTGAGGTTTCGGGCAAACTTATTGGCGGTTTATTTGAGCTACCAGGAGATATCTCATCCCAATTTATTTCTGGACTTTTGCTGTCATTGCCTTTGTTGAGCGACTCTTCTACTATTCAGATTACAGGTTCTATCCAGTCAAAGGATTATCTGGTTATCACAGAGCAAGTCATGGGAGATTTTGGTGTTTGCGCTACATTTGATGCGCAGAACGCCATCTATACCATTGAGCCTCAACACTACGTTTGTCCAGGCGTTTATTCAATTGAGGGAGATTGGTCAAACGCCGCTCCATGGCTTGCCGCAGGAGTCATTGGTCAAGGCATAGAGGTCACAGGACTCTCCATGCAAAGTTCTCAGGGCGACAGAGCTATCTTGGCTGCGTTATCGCTTGTGGGTGCACGTGTTTCTCGCCAGCAAAAAGGCGCAGCTTGTATGATGGATCACCTGCGTCCGTTTGCTATTTCTGTCTCCGAAGTGTGTGACCTTGCTCCAGTACTTGCTGCGCTAGCTGCGTTTATTCCTGGGACTAGCAAGCTCACCAATATTCAACGTCTGCACCTTAAAGAGTCCGACCGTGTCCAAAGCATCTGTAGCACACTGAGGGCATTTGGTGTGACCGTCGAACTCTCTGAAGATCAAACGGAGCTGGTCATCACCGGAGGAAAACAGCCCGCCAGCTGCATCGTAGACTCATGCAATGATCATCGTATTGTCATGATGGCAACTATCTTGGCTTCGTATGCAACAGGTCCTGTTGTCATCACCCACGCGGAGGCAATCAATAAGTCGTATCCGCTTTTCTTTGAGCACTTTAAGCAGCTTGGTGGCGTCTACCACAGTATGGAGTCATAAATGATGACCTCAACTTTTGGAACAACGGTAAAAGTGTCTATTTTTGGCGAGTCCCATGCCCCAAAAATCGGCTGCACCATTGAAGGTCTACCTGCTGGTTTTGCCGTTGACTTAGCTGACCTTAAGACATTTCTTCAAAGAAGATCTTCGTCACATCCATGGGATACTCCGCGTAAAGAGACTGACGACCCGCAGTTTATCTCTGGAATGTCAGCAGAGGGCATTTTAGATGGTTCTCCGCTCACAGCAGAACTGTCTAACGCAAACGTTCGACCACAAGATTACGCAGCTACAAAGCTTGTCCCACGTCCTGGACATGCTGATTTTTCTGCCTGGGCAAAATGGGGAGACTCCTATACACAAACAGGTGGAGGACATTTTTCTGCTCGCTTAACGGCTCCTCTTTGCATTGCGGGAGGCATAGCGCTCCAGATTTTACGTGCTCAGGGGATCTCCATTGCAGCTCATGTGCTCAAAATAAAGGACATTAACGATACTCCCCTTGAGCTCGTAGACAACTCTCTTGAGGCCAATAAACAGCTTGCTCTTCAAATGGATCAGCTGCTACAAGCTGATCCTCAAGCGCTTCCCTTCCTTGATGCACAAGCTGGCGAGAAAACCCGTGTGCTCCTCACACAATTGCGCTCTGAGAAAAATACCGTTGGCGGCATCATAGAATGCGCAGCAACGGGTGTTCCAGCTGGTATCGGATGCCCTCATTTTCATGGACTTGAAAATACTATCTCTGCTGCAGTTTTTGGTGTTCCTGCTGTTAAAGCCATAGAGTTTGGTAGAGGTATGGACGTTGCCAATTTATTTGGCTCCGAAAACAATGATGCCTTTGAGGTGCGTAGCGGCTCCGTTGTACCAACCACCAATCATGCGGGAGGTATTCTGGGCGGCATTTCAACAGGCGCACCTCTTTGGTTTAGATGCGCACTAAAACCAATCTCAAGTATTGGCCTTCCACAACATTCAGTTAACCTTCAAACTATGGAACCAGAGCAGCTTGTGGTTCAAGGCAGACATGACGTAACTGCAGTTTTGCGTGCGGTGCCCTGCATTGAAAGCGCATTTGCCCTAGCCCTTCTCGATACTTTGTATTCCTGGCCCTCTGAGCAGAACGGATATCACAATGACTAATCAGTTAGAGACACTGCGCCAGGAAATAGATTCAATTGACGCGCAAATCTTTGCCCTGTTTGAGCAAAGACTTGCAGTTGCCAAACAGATTGGTGCTTACAAGAAAGAACATGGGCTCTCTGTTCTAGATTCCTCGCGAGAAGATGCTAAAAAAGACCAGGTTAAAACCTCTGTTTCACCTGAACTTACACCGTATGCTTTAAAGTTACTTGAGGTTTTGATGAAGACTGCAAAAGCAGTTCAGGAGACATCTCGTGAGCTCTAAAACCGTACAGCAAGCCTCAAGCAACCCTACAGCTCCTCTTGCTCCTTTTGGGCTTATTGGCGAGAAACTCTCTCATAGCTGGTCGGCAGAAATTCATGAAAAGTTAGGGTCATTTCCCTACCAACTCCATGAGCTTTCTGTTTCTGAGCTAAAAGACTTCCTCAAAAACCAATCTTGGCGTGGCTTGAACGTTACCATCCCTTACAAAAAGGATGCCTGCGCTCTTGCGGACTCAGTTTCTGAGGATGCTCAAGCTATTGGAGCGGCAAATACACTGGTAAAAGATACAAATGGGCTCATAACTGCAGACAACACAGATGTGTATGGCTTTGAGTATCTAGTTAAAAGTCTCAAGGTCAGCTTGAATCAAAAGAAAGCGATAGTTTTAGGAGCCTTTGGCGGTGCTGGCCAGGCAGTTTGCTATGCACTTAAAAAAGGTGGCGCGTACGTTGTGGGAGTCTCCAGAAACCCTCAAGTAAGCTCTTCATTTGTTGACTGTGCAATTACGTATGACCAGCTTCAATCCCACTATGACGCTGATCTTCTCGTCAATGCTACGCCGGTGGGAATGTCTCCTCACGCTGGCATCTCCCCTCTTACCAAAGAGGAACTAGCTTCATTTACGTCCCTGCAATGCGTGATTGATCTTATCTATAATCCACTACGCTCTCAGCTTCTTTTAGATGTAGAAAGCCTCGGAATACTCAATGCAAATGGTTTAAAAATGCTGGTAGCTCAAGCAGCTAGAGCAAGCTCACTCTTTTCGGGACGGGATGTATCAGACTCGCAGATAGAACGTATCTCTCGTGACCTCAGTGCTTCAAAAGAAAACATTGTGCTTATCGGCATGCCTGGTGTAGGAAAAACCTCTACGGGAGAAGCGCTAGCAAAGCTTCTGAATCGTCCTTGGATAGACACAGATCTTCTCATCAAACAAAAAGCTCATTGTGACGCGGCAGCCTACCTACAAACACACGGAGAAGCAGCTTTTAGATGTCTAGAGCATGAAGTAATTCAAGAGATTTCTGGCATGAGCGGTGCAGTAATCTCTTGCGGAGGCGGCGTAGTTGTCACCCCTTCAAACTACCAACTTCTTCGTCAAAACGGAAAGTTTGTCTATCTGACTCGTCCCCTTGATCAATTGGCTCTTGCGGGAAGACCACTCTCACAAAGTGTTGGCATACAAGAACTTGCTGCAAAGCGACTACCTCTCTATGAAGCATGGGCAGACGTAACTTTTTCTTGTCTTGGCAGTCCAGAAGTTGATGCCAAAGGTCTTCTCGCCATAGCATTTAAATAACAGAAAACGTTTACAGTTATTTTTCAACCGTTCACCGGACGGACAAGAGGTGTGTCATTTTGGCACGTTGAAGCACCTATACTTAATCCTCGTAGGTTTGTATTCAAAAACTTCAAGGATGTTACGTCCAATCAAACAGTTAAGTGTTTGATATTTGGTCGTATTTGGGGAGATATCCGATGGATAGCAATGCTATTGCTCGAGAGATTCTTAATGCAATAGGCGGTTCAAAAAACTTAACGCACAACGAAGTATGCATGACGCGACTTCGTCTTTCTATTGATGATATGACGCTTATCGACCATGAACAGTTAGCCACTGCCACTGGCGTTCTTGGTATTGTGGGAAAGGGATCAAACGGCCTTGAGGTAGTTTTTGGTCCCAATCTTGTTAGCCAGGTAAACGATGCCCTTAATTGCATTTTGGGTGAGCCAGAAAAGACTTTTTGTTCGTTAGACGAGAAGCGCTCAGATAACCCAGCTCAACACAATGAAGAGGTGGATGAGCTAATCTCTCTGCTAGCTAAAAAAAATACCCTTGATCAAGACGAAGAAGACTTTGACAGCATTGCTTCTGAGTTGGAGGCAGACGACTTTGAAGATGACTATGAGGATGACCTCGAAGCTCCTCGCCTACTCGTCATTAACGGCCCAAACATCAACATGCTGGGCATTCGTGAACCAGAGATTTACGGAAAAGCTGACTACAGAACCCTTATTGAGGTCTGTAAAGCAGAGGCACAGTCTCAAGGTTTCTCGGATTGCGTTTGCTATCAATCAAACCACGAGGGCGATTTAGTTGATGCAATCCAGGACGCGCTGGGTAGCTATGATGGCATTATTATCAATCCTGCTGCCTATACGCACACCTCAGTTGCCCTGCTCGATGCAGCGCTCGCCGTGCAAATCCCCATGATTGAGGTGCACCTTACAGATATCTCTACCAGAGAAGACTTTAGACACATTTCTTATATAAAAGATGCATGCTTTGCTACAGTTGCTGGTAAAGGAATTGACAGCTACAGAGAGGCAATCCAGCTAATGGCGGCTCATCTCAAAGATGAAGCATAAGTCGCTCCTTATAGCTATCTGGCGAGAAACACAAATCTGCTGTAACGGCAAAGTTGCAGCAGATTTTTTATGCACACGCAAGCACGCCTGATTCAGTTATTACCATATCCACAGGAACGTCAAATTCTGTATGAGGAAGCATTGTCTTACTCAAATTATGCTGGTAAGCAAGGCAGATTTTCTTACCAGAATACGTTGACAAGAATCGGTCATAAAATCCCGCACCATAACCCAGGCGATATCCTTTTGTATCAACAAGGAGCGCTGGAGCAATGCAAATCGTAGCGTTCATCTGTTCTTCTGCTAAAGCAGATAGGTCTTTTGATGGTTCAAGTAAATTAAAAGGAGCTGGCACAAGCTGATCTAATGACGTGATGACAACAAACTCTAAACGATGTCCAGGTAGACAACGAGGCACCGCCACCGTTTTTCCATCGCATAGGGCGCGCTCAATAATCATCCTCGTAGAAACTTCAGATGAGACAGAAACATACGTTAAAACAGTAGTTGCTTCTGCATATTCAGGGGTCGCAAGAAGTTTCTGAGTAATACTTTCATCAAGCACACATCTCTCTTGCTCAGAAAGAGTTTCTCTTGCTGCTAGACGTTCTTCTCGCAAGCGTTGTTTTTCTAATGTTATAGCGTCCATAATGCCTCCCCTGTCATGTAAGAATACCAATAAATTTTGTGGACATTTGGAGAAGAAATAGACACCTGTCGTAATAAATGTGACTAATTCTCAACAATTTTCATATAGCTTTCTTTTTAGCAAATTCCTGACCTGCGCAAATGTAAACCGTTTCTAACTTGTCAAAATATTGCGTATTTGTCGCTTGTTTAGCACTACATATTGAGTAAAGTTAGAGGTCGCAACTAATATTTGACGTCATTTGTCCAAAGACATACCTGCTGTCAAAATTAGTCTCAAGATTGCTATTTGTAAACTGCTGAGCGGCCATGCTCCACTCAACACGCTCAGCATGAACGCGGACGTATAAATTGTCCGTGTAAAAAGGAGTGTGTTATGCAGGAAACACCAGCACAGGAGGCTTGGGACGGCTTTGTCGGTGGTAACTGGCAAAAAGCAATTGACGTCCGAGACTTCATTCAGAGGAATTACACCCCTTACGATGGCGATGATTCCTTCCTCGCTGGTCCAACTGAGGCTACCACAAAGCTTTGGGCGGATGTTATGGATCTCTTTGCTCAAGAGACCGCAAACGGTGGCGTACTTGATATGGATACCAAGCAGGTTTCCACTATCACTTCCCATGAGGCTGGCTACATTGATAAGCCACTTGAGCAGATTGTTGGCCTTCAAACAGACAAGCCACTAAAGCGCGCCCTTATGGTAGACGGTGGCATTCGTATGGCGATGGCTGCTTGCAAGGCCTACGGCTACGAGGTTGACCCAGAGATTGTTGACTTCTACACCTATCGTCGCAAGACTCACAACGCTGGCGTTTTTGATGTCTACACCGAGGACATGCGTAAATGCCGTCACTCCCACATCATTACTGGTCTGCCTGACGCATACGGCCGCGGCCGCATCATCGGCGACTATCGTCGTGTTGCTCTCTACGGTGTTGACGCTCTTATCGCCGATAAAACAAATCAGAAAAATGGCACCAGCACCGTCATGGACGAGAAGACCATTCGTCACCGTGAGGAGCTCTCCGAGCAGATTCGTGCTCTTAAGGAGCTCAAGCAGCTTGGTGAGATTTACGGTTTTGATTTGAGCCGCCCTGCTGAGAACTTCAAAGAGGCTGTTCAGTGGCTCTACCTGGGCTATCTTGCTGCTGTTAAAGAGCAAAATGGCGCTGCAATGTCCATTGGTCGCAACACCACCTTCCTGGACATCTATGCAGAGCGCGATCTTGCTCGTGGTACCTTCACTGAGTCTGAGATTCAGGAAATTGTTGACCACCTGGTTATGAAGCTTCGTATGGTCAAGTTTGCCCGTACTCCTGAGTACAACGAGCTCTTCTCTGGAGACCCTCAGTGGGTCACTGAGTCCATTGGTGGCATTGGCATTGATGGCCGCTCTATGGTTACCAAGTCCTGCTTCCGCTGGCTCCACACCCTTGAAAACATGGGTACCAGCCCAGAGCCTAACCTGACTGTTCTGTGGTCTACTAAGCTTCCTGTAGGTTTCAAGCGCTACTGCGCAAAGATTTCTATTACCACCAGCTCTATCCAGTACGAGAATGACGATCTTATGCGCATCTATCATGGCGATGACTACGCAATTGCTTGCTGCGTCAGCTCGATGCGCGTTGGCAAGGAGATGCAGTTCTTTGGTGCTCGCGCAAACCTTGCCAAGTGCCTGCTTTACGCAATCAATGGCGGCCGTGACGAGAAGACCGGCGAGCAGATTGGTCCTAAGTACCGTGCGGTTGAGGGCGAGTACCTTGATTACGACGATGTCTTCTCCAAGTATATGGACATGATGCGCTGGCTTGCAGGCGTTTACGTCAACGCTCTTAATGCAATCCACTACATGCACGATAAGTACAGCTACGAGCGCATCCAGATGGCTCTGCATGACGAGCACGTTCATCGCTGGTTTGCAACAGGCATCGCAGGTCTTTCTGTTGTTGCTGACTCCCTCTCTGCAATCAAGTATGCAAAGGTAAGAGTTGTCCGCGACGAGACTGGCCTTGTTACCGACTACGTTACTGAGGGTGACTTCCCTAAGTACGGTAACGATGATGACCGTGTTGACACCATTGCTCATGACATCGTTGAGATCTTCATGAACATGATTCGTCAGAACCACACCTACCGTGATTCTGTCCCAACCACTTCTATCCTGACCATTACCTCTAACGTTGTATATGGTAAGGCTACCGGCAACACTCCTGATGGCCGTCGTGCGGGCGTTCCTTTTGCTCCTGGTGCTAACCCAATGCACCACCGCGACACTCACGGTGCCGTAGCATCCCTGGCATCCGTTGCTAAGCTTCCATTCAACGACGCACAGGACGGTATTTCCAATACCTTCTCAATCATTCCTAATGCTCTTGGTAAGGGCTCTGACGTCTACTTCCACGGTAGCGAGCTAGACCTTGAGCACATCGACTTCTCTGATATGAATCTTGATATTCAGATTGAGAACAAGATTGATTGCGCCTGTGAGGCAAACCCATCCGCAGCTGAAGGTGCTGAGGATCGTAAATAACAAGCCCTGGCGAGAAGATCTATCTACACGTCTCTTCTCGCCAACAAACTCGTAAGGAGAAACACATGCAGTCCAACGAAGTAGCTTCCGAGCAGATTGACAACCTGGTAAACATGATTGATGGCTATGCTGAGAAGGGCGGTCATCACCTCAACGTTAACGTATTTACTAAGGACACGCTTCTTGATGCTCAGGCACATCCAGAGAAGTATCCTCAGCTGACCATTCGCGTTTCTGGTTACGCTGTAAAGTTCAACTCCCTTACCAAAGAGCAGCAGGACGACGTTATTTCTCGTACCTTCCACGACGCTCTCTAAGGATTTCTTGTCCATGTCTTGTTCTGATACTCACATGGATCTCAATGACCCGCTCACAGTTTGTGGGCGGGTCCACTCTATTGAGACCTTTGGTACCGTAGATGGCCCTGGAACTCGCCTGGTTGTATTTACCCAGGGGTGTCCCATGCGCTGTGCCTATTGTCATAATCCGGATACCTGGCAATTTGGTATTGGAACAGAAACATCAGTAAAAGAAATTCTTGCCACCTTTAACCGTAATAGAGCCTTTTATAGAAACGGTGGAATTACGGCTACTGGCGGAGAACCGCTTGCTCAACCAGAGTTTGTTGGAGCTCTTTTTGAGGCAGCGCATAATGATCCTCGTGGACGTATTCATACTTGTCTTGATTCTTCTGGCGTCGCATACAATCCAGATACTCCAGAGAAATTTGAGTGCGTGCTTGATAACACTGATTTAGTGCTTCTTGATATCAAACACTCTGATCCAAAGGGTCACATTAGTCTTTGCGAAGTTGGCTCAGAAAGACCACTTGCGTTTGGCGATGAGCTTAATCGTAGAGGTATTAAAGTTCTTATCAGACATGTTGTAGTACCTGGCATTACTGATACAACAGAAGAGCTTGCAGGTGTTGGTAGGATTATTGCTCATTGGGATAATGTTATTGGACTAGATGTACTGCCCTACCACGTAATGGGTGTAAAAAAGTACGAAGAGCTAGGCATCCCTTACAAACTTGCTGGCACTCCTGCCATGGATGGCAAAAAGATTCCTGAGCTGCGCAAGCAAATCCTTATTGCTCGTGCCCTTGAACGCAAAAAGCTTGGTAAACAGTAGATGTTAAAATACCTCTACTTAGATAATCTTTTACCAAAATAATATATATTGTAAAAAATTTCAAATAAGAGTAAAGTTCTTACAAAGTAGCACTTATCTTTTCTCATCTGAGGAGGAGATATGTGGTATTGCAGGAGTCTTATCAAAACAGCTATTAGGCAACCTTTATTATGGCTTGCTACATGTATTTTTGCGGCTCTTTTACTAATTCCAGTTTTTACAAATCTAGATTTATATAGCATAAATTTTGCTCGCAATGGTGTTATAAGCGATGAATACGATTACCTTGTCAAACAAGCGGAAAGTTACGGCTCTGATCAGCGCTCATCGGAAAGTTTCAAAACCCTTGAAAAGCAAATAGAGCTGTTAGGGAACGTCAGACTTGCCACAACAAGCGAACAATTCTATCAAGCAAGCTTAACCTACTATTCATTTGTGTCATCAAACAATCTAGCTCTTAGACTCTATGATAATGACTTTTATTATTTAGCTCAGAAAGCATTTTCTCAAAAGATGCAGCAAGTTCCATTAAGTAATCAATATGAGACTGAGAGTAAATTACCAGCTATACACTCAATTTCATACTCACTAAATAGATTACCTATTGTTTTAAGATTTCTGCCAGCAATTGGAACCTTCATTGCTTTAGCTCAAATAACTTCTCGAGAAAAACTTCTAGGAAAAGATCAAATACCTTACCTGCAGCGTCTTTCTGGATGTATTGGCGCATCTACAATTATTGCTTCCAGCATCTGTCTTTGTTCATATATTCCCCTGCTTACCATTGAATTGATGCATAACGGGATTGGATTAGCTTCTTACCCTGTTGTTCTAGTTCAGGCAGGAACCATTTACACTTCAAATGCTCTCCAGTGTGCCGTTTGGTCTGTTATATATACCGCGGTAACAAACATGTTTGTCTCCTTAGTTTTGATCTGTGCATTCTCTATTACCCGTAAGTTTCTTATTACTCTAGTTATCTATTTGCTTGTAATTTGTTCATCTATCTTTGCAATGGGTCATTCTCCACACCATTTACTTTTAGGGTGGATTGAGTATCTCCCTATTGGTTATTTGGATATTGGCGCAATGATCGGCTTTGTTGGAGATGTTCAATTTTTTACAAACAAGATTGACTATGCTCAACCTCAACCTATATATGGACTACTCATATTTATGCTATGGGCTGTTTTAATTATTTTCATAACTATCGGAATCAATAAACTCAGGAAATTATTACAAGCAGACTTAGTGGGTGTAATAAAAAATGCTTAATCTCAATGATGTTTCAATAGGCTATAAAGATAAGGTCATCTTGACCAATGTTACCTTTTCATTTAAGCCAGGGAGAGTCTACGGACTTATGGCTCCAAATGGCTTTGGAAAGAGTACCCTGCTAAAAACTCTAAATGGAGATATCGGTTTATTAAAATCAGGAGCAATAACTTGTGATGAAATATCAATTATCGATACAGATATTTATGCTCAAAAGATCTATTACTCACCTGAAGATAATTCAATTTTATATCCAACAATGAATGGAAGATTCCATTTAGAGCTTGTCAAAAAGATATGGAGATCAGAGGCTGATATTGAAGCCCCTCTTAAAATGCTCGACGCATTAAATCTAAAATCTCAAAGAATTAGCAGATTCTCTCAGGGAATGAAAATGCAACTGCAGCTTGCTATGGCCTTTGTTTCGCAATCGCCTTACATTCTCTTAGATGAACCGCTCAACGCGCTTGATATACAACATGCAGAGTATAGTTCACATCTAATTCAAACACTGGCAGAGCATGGTGCATGCGTCATTATCTCCTCTCATTTACCAGAAGAATTAGATAGAGTGTGCAACTCCTTTATATTCATTAAAAACAAAACTCTACAGCAAGTTGATGTATGCAAAGAATCAAGGTCTTTATATCACGAGTTGTTTGACTGCTCAGCTGAATAAGGAGCTAATATGTGGCACCTGACATCTAATATAAAGCTGTTGTTGAAACACCCTTTCACATGGCTAGTAATATGTGTCTTAACAGTTTATTTTTCTTCTATTCTTATTCAACCATC
>CAUUFE010000008.1:0-29676 GCA_963544415.1 uncultured Atopobium sp. | reverse complement strand
AGAAAAGCTGTGCGTAAAGCAGCGCTTATGCCAGGAGCCCCTCTTGTAGTAGCAACGGGTTGTGTTGCAAGTCTTTTTGCTGATGAACTTGCCTCACTTGCTCCTAACGTTGTGGTAGAAGCCGAGAAGGACAAAGTTGCAGATAGGGTTCTTGAAGAGCTAGGTTTTGCACCAGAATCCGTAAGCGACGACGGACTTGTCATCTCTAAGCCCACTCCAACAGGTCGTACGCGCCCTGGCATCAAAATTCAAGATGGTTGTGATAACCGTTGCACCTTCTGCATTGTGTGGAAGGCACGAGGTGCAGGCAGGTCTTTAGACCCTCGTGAAGTTGTTTTGCAGGTAAAAGATGCAATGAGCAGAGGAGCTCAAGAGGTTGTTCTTACGGGAATCAACCTTGGTAGCTATAAGGCTCAACTTGAGGATGAAGGTGGAAGAATTCTGCGTCTTCCTGATCTTCTCGAGTATGTGCTTGAAAAAACTAAGGTAGGACGTCTTCGTCTTTCTTCTCTTGAGCCACCTGATGTTACTGCCCGTCTTGTGGAGGTAATTGCTGCTTCCAGCGGAAGAATTGCACCTTTCTTGCATATCTGCCTTCAATCCGGTTGTGATGCTACGCTTGCTCGTATGGGTAGAGTGTATAGGACAGAGCTTTATCGCAGGGCTGTTGAGGAAGCACGTTCGGTACTGCCAACCATTGCTTTGGGAACGGACCTTATCGTTGGTTTTCCTGGAGAAACTGATAAAGAATTTGATGAGTCGTATGAGTTTTGTCGTCAGATGGGCTTTTCAAAGATGCATGTATTTAGGTATTCCAAGCGACCTGGAACGCCTGCGGCTACTGCTCCAAATCAGGTAGATCCAAAAGTGATGGCTGAGCGCGCAAAGAAAATGCGTGATCTGGGTAATGCTATGCGCTTTGATGCTGCTAAGAAGCTTGTTGGTACCTGCGATAATGTGGTGGTACAGTATCCTGGTAGGGGAATTTCTGGCGGTCTTTTTGATGTCCAGGTTGATCCTACTATTGAACTTGATGAACTTATCGCTATGCGCTTAGATGAAGTTTTACCTAATGGAATGCTAAAAGCTACTCGTTTGTAAATTGGGGGAACATGGAGCCAACACAGATTCGCTTAACTATTCCTGATTCAGTGGATCCTCTGTATTTGACAGGTCCTGCTGATAGTTTGCTCAGAGAAATTGAAGCGTCATGTGCAGCTCTTATTTCAGTCAGAGGTAAAGCCATCTTTTTGTCGGGAACTTCTCAAGAAATTGAGCAATTAACGCTCATTTTTTCTCACTTGATTCAAATGGTCGAATCAGGCTCGAAGCCCACGCTAGAAGACGTAAAACTCCTGCTTGATAGTACAAAAAGAAATGCCAGCTTAGAGCAGACGGGAACACGTACACTCTTTGTGACGCATAAGGGCAAAGCAATTCAACCTAAAACACAAGGTCAAATTGCTTATACCAAGGCAATAGCAAACAATTCCATTACGTTTGGTATTGGTCCTGCAGGAACAGGTAAAACGTATCTGGCAGTTGCTATGGCACTTGCCGCCTTAACTTCTCAACAAATTAGCAGAATTGTGCTGGTAAGACCTGTTGTAGAAGCAGGAGAGTCTCTCGGCTTTCTTCCAGGCACACTTCAAGAAAAGCTGGATCCCTACATTAGGCCGCTCTACGATGCGCTTTTTGATATGACTTCCATGGAATACGCAAATAACCTCATTGAACAGGGAATTGTTGAGATTGCACCACTTGCATTTATGCGCGGTCGTACCATGAATGACGCGTTTGTCATTTTGGATGAGGCTCAAAACACCACGCCAGAGCAGATGAAGATGTTTCTTACTCGATTGGGTTTCTCGTCAAAGTTTGTAATTACGGGCGATGCAACACAGCGAGACCTTGTGGGCAGAAGTGGTTTGGATGTTGCTCGACAGGTGCTTGGCAACCTTGAAGACGTTGCTTTTGTTGATTTAGATAGAAATGATATTGTTCGCCACACGTTGGTTGGTAAGATAGTTGATGCATACACTGCGTATGAGAAAAAACAGCTAGGGGAGTAACGTGGTTAACGAGTACGACATTGTGATCGAAGAGGGCGTCGAGTCGCCAATTTCTGTGGAAGAGATTGAAGCTGATTGCAATCTGGTACTTTCTGAAGAGGGCGTTGAGCGCCCCTGCACGGTCTCCATTTCTATTGTTAGCGATGCAGAGATTCAGCAGGTAAACTTTGAGTGGCGAGAAAAAAATGTGCCCACTGACGTTATCTCACTTGAGGTGGAACGCCCTGATGATCCAGATTTGGCTCCTGGTGAGATGTGTGAGTTGGGTGATATTATTCTGGCTCCTAATTTTATTTCTCGCCAGGCAAAAGAATATGGCACTACAGAGGCAGATGAGTTTAGGCTTATGCTTGTTCATGCCATGCTTCACCTGCTTGGATATGACCATATTGAAGATGATGAGGCAGAGGTTATGGAGGCTCGTGAAGACGCTCTTGTTGCTCTGCTTTCAACGGATAGGACTATTGAGCCAGTCGTGTTGACTCGCCACCGCGAGGGGATTGACGAGTAATGATTCCGGGATCTAAGGGCAGACATCCAAGCTTTAAGCGCGGCCTTCTCTTTGCACTACAGGGCGCTCGCCAAGCATTTGCTCAGGAAGCAAACTTGCGTCGTATGGCAGTTGCTGCTGTAGTGACCGTGCTTGTGGGATTGTTTGTCGGCTTAGATGCGCTGAGCTGGGCACTTGTTCTTGCTTGTATTGGTTTGGTTTTGACCACAGAACTTCTCAATACAGCAATAGAAACCGTGGTAGATCTGGTTTCTCCAGAGTTTCACCCCATGGCTGGAAAAGCTAAAGATATTGCGGCAGCTGCATCGTGTTGCATTAGTATTACCGCGGCCCTTATAGGACTTTTGATCTTCTCGCGTGCGATTTTTCATTGGTAAGTTGGAGGATACATGACTACCAATTCGTTTTCTGAAAACACTACATCTGAGACCACTCCATTTAGGAGCGGCTTTGTTGCTTTAGTTGGCCGTCCAAGTGTTGGTAAGTCCACGCTGTTAAACGCCTGTATGGGCCAGAAGGTAGCCATTGCAAGCCCTGTTGCCCAGACAACACGACGTCGCTTTAGGGCAGTGGTGAACGGAGAAAACTCCCAGCTGGTCATTGTAGACACTCCAGGCCTCCACAAGCCCAAAGACGCTCTTGGCAAAGAGCTCAACAAGGCAGCGCTTGGCGAGCTTAATGACGCTGATGTCATTGCTTTTTTGATTGACGCTACTAAGCCTGTTGGTCGTGGAGATGAATGGGTTGCCAATCATGTTGAGCAGGCACACGCCGCCTTTAAGCTGCTGGTTATTACTAAGGCAGATATTGCAACGCCAGAGCAGGTGACGGAGCAGCTTGAGGCCGCACAGGCTCTTGCTCACTTTGATGACGTGCTTGTTGTTTCCGCGTCAGAAGACTTTAATATTCAGGCATTTATTTCACTTGTTTCTGAGCATCTTCCTGAGGGTCCTATGTGGTTCCCAGAGGATATGGAGACTGACGCCTTGCCAGAAGACCTGGTGGCAGAGTTTGTTCGCGAGAAGTTATTGCTCTACCTTCGTCAGGAAGTTCCTCATTCTGTTGCCGTTGTCTGTGATTCGTATGAGGTAGCAACGGACGGTCACTTATCCATTTCTGCCACCATTTTGGTTGAGCGAGAAGGACAAAAGGGCATTGTTGTCGGCCAGGGTGGTTCCATGATTAAGCGCGTTGGCGTCGAGGCTAGAAAAGACCTGGAAAAACTGTTTGGTCGCAAGGTTTACCTTGACCTTCAGGTTCGCGTTCAGCCTCTCTGGAGGCGTGATGCCAACGAGATTAAGCGCCTAGGCTACTCCACTGAGGATTAGTTGTGCCTGGTAGAAAGACCACTCGTCTTAAAGCTATTGTGCTTGATAGAACAAAACTTGCCGAGCAAGATCTCATCTTAACCATGCTCTCTGATTCGGGAGAAGAACGTCGAGCTGTTGCAAAGGGCGCCAGAAAGCCAGGCGGTCGCTTTGCTGCTCGTGTTGAACTCTTTTGCGAGTTAGATGTGCTGCTGGCAGAAGGTCGCTCGCTTGACATCTTGTCCGAGGCAACCTTGCTTGAACCGCATGCCACACTTCGCGGAGATCTCTCTAAGGTAGCGGCCGCGTCAGCTATCTGCGAGGTTGCACGTCTTTCGTGCATTGATGGCATTGAGGACGCGTTTCTCTATCCGCTGCTTTCTCGCGCTCTCAGGGCCTGCGAAGAAGTAGATGACGAGAAACACTTAGATCTTGTTGTTGCCGCTTATGTGTTTAAGGTTTTGGCACACGAAGGCTGGCGTCCTGAGCTGGAATCGTGCATTGCCTGTGGAGATGAAGCTCTGACGTACTTCTCGCCAGCTGCTGGTGGTGCATTGTGTGGAAGTTGTGCGCATGAGATTGAGGGCGCCATTGAGGTAACTCCACTTGAGCTCTCGTGGTTGTCATCGCTTCTAAAACTTACCTTTGACCAGCTTGTTATTGCAGAAATTGCTCCAGAAACTGCGCTCTTTTTGCTCACCAGTGCGCATATTTGGGCGGCTACACACCTTGAAGCACGTCTGAAGGCATTTGAATTTTTGCTCAGTATCTAGCTGAAGTGTATTTTTACTAGCAAAGTTCACCAGTAACTGGTATCCTCTTGTAGGTTATTTCCTTGTTCTTAGGGGCTAGTCACTGCCGGCTACCTTCTCAGTACAAGGAGTATTCAACGCGAAAGGCGGTTTATTATGGCAGTAACTAAGGATCGTAAGGCTGAGCTCATCAAGCAGTACGGCAAGGACGAGAAGGACTCTGGTTCCGCACAGGTTCAGGTTGCTCTTCTTACTGAGCGTATTCGTCAGCTCACCGACCACATGAAGTCCCACCAGAAGGACTTCCACACTCGTCGTGGTCTTCTGATGCTCGTTGGTAAGCGTCGTCGTCTTCTTTCTTACATCAAGTCGAACGACATTGAAGAGTACCGTACTCTTATTGCTTCCCTGGGTATCCGCGACAACATCCAGTAAGTTGGCTTTTTAGGGCGCCGTCTGGCGCCCTTTATGTTTGAGGCCCGTTTGCAATGGGGCAAACGGAGATAGAAGAGGAAAGAAATGACTAAAGTAACTCACGAATTTGACCTCTACGGTAAGCACTACACCCTTGAGGCTGGTGAGCTCGCAAAGCAGGCAACAGGTGCCTGTATCGTTAAGTGCGGCGATTCCACCGTACTTCTCACTGCAGTGGTTTCCAAGGAGCGTAAGGATTACGACTTCTTCCCACTGACTGTTGATTTTATTGAGAAAATGTACGCAGTTGGTCGTGTTCCTGGTGGCTACCTCAAGCGTGAGGCTCGTCCATCCGAGAAGGCAACCCTTACTGCTCGTATGATTGACCGTCCTCTGCGTCCTTCCTTCCCAGAAGGTTTCCGTAATGAGGTTCAGATTGTTGCAACTTCTCTTGTTGCCGATCAGGTAAACGCTGTTGATACCATCTCTGTCATGGGCGCATCTGCTGCTCTGGCTGTTGGTGGCGTTCCTTTTGAGGGACCACTTGCGTGCGTCCGTATTGGTCGCAACGCTGATACTGGTGAGTTCCTGGTTAACCCAACCTACGAAGAGCGCGATCACTCTGATCTTGACCTTGAGCTTGGTGGCTCTTCAACCTTCATTTCTATGCTTGAGGCTGGCGCAGATGAGATTTCCGAAGAGGATATGCTCTCTGCTATGGCATTTGGCCAGGAGGCAATTGCAGCATTCTGCGAGGAGCAGAAGAAGTTCATTGCAAAGTGGGAAGAGGTTAACGGTCCTATCGTTAAGCGCGAGTACATCCTTGACGAGCCAATCGCTGAGGTCCACGACCGCATCTTTGCTTACTACGATCAGATGAGTGCTGCTCTTAAGGATGCTGACAAGCAGTCCCGTATGCAGAAGGTTGCTGACTTGATGGATGAGATCAAGGCTCAGTTCACCGAGGAGGAGCAGGAGCTTTGGAGCCGCGCTATTGCAGTTGAGCTCAAGGCTCTTGAGAAGCACGCAATGCGCGTCATGGTTGTTGAGACCGGCGAGCGTGTTGATGGCCGCGTGGCTAACGAGATTCGCCCAATCATGGTCAAGCCTGACTACCTGCCACTTGTTCACGGTTCTGGTCTTTTCCAGCGTGGTCAGACTCAGGTTCTCTCCATTTGTACACTTGGCATGCTCAACGAGTGGCAGCGTCTTGACACCATTGAGCCAATGGATGGCAAGCGCTACATTCACCACTATAACTTCCCACCATTCTGCACCGGCGAGACTGGCCGTATGGGCAGCCCAAAGCGTCGTGAGATTGGTCACGGAGCTCTTGCAGAGCGCGCACTTCTGCCTGTTATTCCTTCTGAGGAAGAGTTCCCTTACACCATCCGCGTTGTTTCTGAGGTAATGGAGTCCAATGGTTCTTCTTCCATGGCTTCTACCTGTGGTTCTACGCTTTCCCTTATGGACGCAGGCGTTCCTCTGAAGCGTCCTGTTTCTGGTGTTGCAATGGGTCTTATCCAGGAGAACGGCAAGACCGTTGTTCTTACCGATATCCAGGGTCTTGAGGACTTCCTTGGTGACATGGACTTCAAGGTCTGCGGTACCACCAAGGGTATTACTGCAATGCAGATGGACAACAAGGCAACTGGTCTTACTCCAGAGATTCTGCGCAGCGCACTTCTTCAGGCTCAAGAGGGCCGTATGTTCATCTTGAACAAGATGCTCGAGCAGATTCCTGCACCTCGCACTGAGACCAAAGAGACCGCTCCACAGATCATCTCGCTTTCCATTCCAACCGATAAGATTCGCGACGTCATTGGCTCTGGTGGCAAGGTTATCCGCGGTATCCAGGAGGATACGGGCGCAACCGTTGACATCCAGGAGGATGGCACCGTCTTTATCGCTGGTACCAATGGTGCTGCTGAGGCTGCTGCAGAGCGCATCAAGGCCATCGTCAAGGTTCCAGAGGTAGGCGAGGAGTACACTGGTCGCGTTGTTGGTCTTCAGCCATTCGGCGCCTTTGTTGAGCTCCTTCCTGGCAAGGACGGTCTGCTTCATATTTCCCGCGTTGCACAGGGACGTGTCGAGAAGATCGAGGATGTCCTGGCTGTTGGCGACGAGGTTAAGGTTCAGGTCCTTGAGGTAGACGAGAAGGGCAAGATTTCTCTTGACCGTCTTGATAAGCCAGAAGCACCACAGGGTGCTCCAAAGAAGGAGCGTGAGGAGCGTCGCCCACGTCGTCAGAACGACAACGGCAACTCTGAGCGCAGGCAGCCACGTCGTCACCACGACGCATAAGGCACACTCAAACTCAATGGGTTTCTCGCCACGCGAGGTCTTATAAAACATGAGGTATTGAAGAGAGCTTCGATGCATGTCGGAGCTCTCTTGTTATTCTGTTGAGATTTTGATTCTTTGGGAATATATAGCGTAATACGTGCAGATTTTTTATATAATTAAACAACATGTAGATTTTGTAAAAAGTCTTAGAGACGGCCCCTTGGGTTGCGTCTGTCATAGAAAGTTTTTGAAAGGAAAGCGTTTTAATGCCTAAGAAAGACCCAGCTCTTAAAGTCATTCCTATGGGCGGACTTGATGGCATTGGCAAGAACATGACCGTTTTTGAATACGGTAATGATATGGTGCTTGTTGATGCTGGTTTGATGTTCCCAGATGACGAACAGCCTGGTATTGACCTAGTTTTGCCAGACTACACCTATGTACTTGAAAATGAAGATAAGCTTCGCGGTATTTTGATTACCCACGGTCACGAGGATCACATTGGTGCTCTTCCGTACCTGCTTATGGACCTTACTCGTAAGGTGCCAATCTATTCCAGCAAGCTCTCGCTTGGCTTTATTGAAGGCAAGCTTGCTGAGCACAAGATTGTGGGCACTAAGCTTCGTGAGGTTACTGATGGCTCAAAGGTCCAGCTTGGCGCCTTTGACATCACGTTCTTCTCGATGACTCACTCTATTCCTGCAGCTTTTGGTATTCACATGAAGACCCCTGCAGGAACCCTTATTCACTCCGGTGACTTCAAGCTTGATCAGACTCCAATTGATGGCGTGCGTCCAAATTATGCGGCTATTACCAAGTTTGGCTCCGAGGGCCTTGACCTGCTGTTGTCTGACTCAACCAACGCTAATCGCCCCGGTATGACCCCATCCGAGGCTTCTGTTGGTGCGGCGCTTCGTCACATCATTAAGAATGCAACTGGTCGCGTCTTTGTAGCGTCGTTCTCAAGCCACATTCACCGCCTGCAGCAGGTGTGCGATGCCTCTGTTGCGGTAAAGCGTAAGGTTGTTGTTACTGGTCGCTCTATGATTACCAACACAAAGGTTGCGCGCGAGCTTGGTTACCTCAACATTGCTGATAAAGACATCATTGATGCGTACGATGTTGATAAACTCGCAGATGATCGCATTGTTGTTCTGTGCACCGGTTCCCAGGGAGAGCCTCTGAGTGCTTTGGCACGCATGGCAAACGGAGAGCACAAGTCGCTTTCCATTCGTCCTCAGGACACCGTAATTATCTCTGCAACTCCTGTTCCAGGTAACGAGAAGAGCGTTCAGTCCATCATCAACGCACTCTCTAAGATTGGTTGCGAGATTTACGATAAGTCAAAGGCACTTGTCCACGTTTCTGGCCATGGTAGCCAGGAAGAGCTCAAGCTTATGCTTGGTATGGCTCGTCCAAAGAACTTCATGCCTGTTCATGGTGAGGCTGTTCACCTGCGTGCTCACGCAGAACTTGCTCAGCAGATGGGCGTTCCTGCTAATCGCATTTTCATTCTTGATAACGGCGACACGCTTGAGATGAGAAACGGCAAGGTTACTCGTGGTAAGACGGTTGAGTCTGGCGTAGTGTACGTTGACGGCCTCTCTGTCACCGACGCTAACCCTGTTGTTCTTCGTGACCGTCAGCGCCTTTCTCAGGACGGCATTGTTACCGCTGTGGTAACCCTTGTTGGTCGCAACCTTAAGCCAGGTGTTGTTGAGATTTCTGGCCGTGGTGTTTCATTTGCCGACGATGACGAGCTTATGAATGACGCGCAGAATCTTGTGAGAAATTCAATCGAGAAGGCCTCTAAGTCCGAAGGCGCAAACATTGAAGCAATGAGAAAGAGCGTTCGTAACGCCCTTTCTAACTTCCTTTGGAGCAAAACTCGTACTCGACCAATGGTTATTCCGGTCATTATGGAGGTATAAGCCCAATGCCCTCTAAACGCACCTCAAACGCAGCAAAAAGAAATTCTAGAAACGCCGCTTCTGGTCAGGCAGTAGGCTTGAGCCCACTGCAGAACGATATCATTGGTGTTGTTCTTGCGGTGGTTGCAATTGCTATGCTTTTGTCCATTATTGTCCCTTCTAACGCTGTTATTACCAGCGCAATGGGTCATGGGCTCAAGCTATGTTTTGGTACGGGAGCGCTACTTTTTCCCATTGCAGTATTTGTCTTTGCTATGACCTTCTTTATGCGTGATGATCAGGGAATCTCTACGCGTATTGCTATTGGTCTAACGCTGGACGTTCTTGCTGCCCTTGCTCTTATTTCACTTAACTTCCCAGGCGCCGAGTCTGCTCCAGATATGCTTTTGGGCACAAAAGTCCTAGAGGCTGCTGGTGGTTATGTGGGCGGAGGTATTGCTTGGGTTTTGCTGCGCTTTGTTGGCCGCGTAGTGGGCAATGTCCTTTTGGTTGGCTTTATTATTGCCGGTGTTGTTATCTGCGGCTTCTCCATCTCTGACATGGTTGAGCGCGTAAGCTTCCGCCTGGATGAAGCGCGCGAGAATCATCGCTACCGTAAAGAAGAGCGTGCTCTTGCAAAAGAAGAGGCGCTCTACGCTGCAAATGCTCCACAGCCTGCAAAGAAGCAGGGCAGACGTGGTGCAAACAACCAGTCTTCTCTCTTTGACGAGACCGGTGAAGGGGAGACAACTTATCTGGGCAATCGCAAGACTTCTGTCATTAAGCGTGATGCCCGTCTTTACGAGGAAGAAGAGGCGCAAGAGGATGCAGGGGATGCTCCTACTACGCTCATTGATAAGGCTAAGAATAAGCTGCGCTCTAAGAAGAAGGACCAGCCAGAAGATGTAGTTGTCGAGAAAAACGATGTTGCTGTAGCTGATGTTGCTCCTACAACAAAACAGGCTAAACCTAAGAGCAAGGCTAAAACGACGCCCGATTTTCTCGCCACACCTGACCAGCTCAAGAGGCCAGGCGACAACGATGAGTCGTATGAGCTGCCACCATTTAGCATTCTGAAGACAAACAAGAACTCCGCCACTTCTGCCGTAAGCGATGATGAGCTTGAAGCTACTGCTCAGAGACTCCAGGCTACGCTTGAAGAGTTTGGTCTTTCGAGCCAGGTAGTTGGTTGGACTGCGGGTCCTTCTGTCACTACGTTTAAGATTTCGATGGGCGAGGGAGAACGCGTCAACAAGATCACCAATCTTGAGGACGATATTGCGCTTTCACTTGCTGCAAAGTCTGTTCGTATTTTTGCTCCAATTCCTGGAACTTCTCTGGTTGGTATTGAGATCCCTAACGAGAAAGCCCAGGCAGTCAACTTGGCTGACGTTCTTCCGTTTGCAAAAGGCGGTCCTCTTGAGTGCGCCTTTGGTCGCGATTCTGAGGGCAAGCCAATTGTTGTTGACCTTGCAAGTCTTCCTCACTTGCTGGTAGCAGGTACTACCGGTTCTGGTAAGTCTGTTCTGCTCAACGCCATTGTCATGTCTATGCTCATGCGCGCAACTCCTGAGCAGGTCCGACTTATTATGGTTGACCCAAAACGCGTTGAGTTTACGGGTTACGCTGGCCTTCCTCACTTGTATGTTCCAGTTGTTACCGAGCCAAGGCAGGCGGCAAGTGCGCTTCAATGGGGAGTCACCGAGATGGAGCGCCGCCTTAAGGTATTTGAGCACTATAAAGTGCGTGACATTAAGACGTACAACAGAAATGTTGATGGCGATAAGTACGCTGATATGGAGAATCCTCCAAAGCATATGCCTTACTTTGTCATTGTCATCGATGAGCTTGCTGACCTTATGATGGTTGCTGGCAAAGACGTTGAGTCTTCCATTGTCCGTATTGCTCAGCTTGGTCGTGCTGCAGGTATTCACCTGATTGTTGCAACGCAGCGTCCTTCTGCAGACGTTGTAACTGGTCTTATCCGCGCAAATATCGATAACCGTGTTGCGCTCTCAGTTGATAACTCTTTGAACTCCCGCATTATTCTGGACCAAAAGGGCGCTGAGCAGCTTCTGGGTAAAGGTGACATGCTGGTTAAACTTCGTGGTAAAAAACCAAATCGTGCACAGGGTTGCTGGGTCTCTGACGAGGAAATCGAGGAGACTGTTAAGTACATTCGCACCCAGCGCGTGGCAGAATATCACGACAATATCTTGACTGTTGCAACTCCAACACAGGCCGAAGGCGTTGGCGGAGTTGGTGGCATGGCGCAGGCAGACGACCCACTTATTTGGGAAGCTGCGCGCATTATTGTGGATTCTCAGCTAGGTTCTACATCTAGTTTGCAAAGAGCACTCTCTGTTGGGTATGCTCGTGCTGGTAGAATTATGGATATGCTTGAGGCAAAAGGTGTTGTTGGCCCAGCTAACGGATCAAAGCCTCGAGAAGTTCTTATCGATAAAGAAGCTCTTGAAGAGCTCAAAGTTCAAGACGCTGCCTATAGGGAGGTAGAGTAAGTATGCCACGCCCTCGTTTTAGTGAGATGCTCGTAGAACGTAGACGTCAGCTCGGACTTTCTATCACTCAAGCATCAAAGATTCTTCGCCTTAAAGAGCAGGCACTTATTGCTTTTGAGGAAGGCGATTTTAAGAATATGCCTCAAAGCGGCTATGCTCAGGGGATGCTCTCTTCGTATGCTCGCTACCTAGGACTTAATCCGCGCGAAATCGTTGATCTCTTCCAAGAAGAGAGTTACGAGTTTGAAAACGGCACCTATTCTCATGAATTGCGTCGTCGTACGCGTGATACCCAGTCTGGTCGTGGCATTGCTGGCTATGACGTTGTAAATGAGTCTGGTAGCAGACCAAAGGCATACGTGCAGTACCACGGTCTTCTCCCCACATCGGGAGGACCAGCTGGCGATATGGGCGCCTTTGCAACTACGTCTGGTGTTCGCTCCAGGCAAACCGGTGTACCTCTGGGTGCTCAGGCATCTGAGGAGGATGCTGGTGGCTACTCGTATTCTCGCTATGCCACAGGTCATGCGTACAATGCTGGTATTGAAGAGGCTTCTCGTCAGAAGACTATGGCAAGTCGTAC
The DNA here is from genome assembly GCA_963544415.1 of uncultured Atopobium sp. Classification (GTDB taxonomy): domain Bacteria; phylum Actinomycetota; class Coriobacteriia; order Coriobacteriales; family Atopobiaceae; genus Lancefieldella. The sequence continues at coordinate 17,322 of CAUUFE010000008.1, read as the reverse complement.
GCGCGGTGGCGTTCAGCGCAAGCGTGTGGGTATTGCAGGAGTTAGCATTCCAGCTTACAAAGACGATGTAACCAGAAGAACTGTTGCTCCAAGCGATTACACCGATGACCTTCGTTATGACAATGTAACTGCTCCTTACGAGCGCGCATCAACCATTTCTGGTCGTCGTGGATCAAGAAATATTGCACAGGTAGATAGGCCTAATGTTCGCCGTCGCCAGCCATCTGGCGCTGCTGCTCAGCAACGCCGTGCTCCTCAAAGACCAGGTGTTATGGGAGCACTTCAGAATTACTTCTCTGACACAGGACGCACTATTGCTACCGTGTTTGCACTTGTTGTTGTGATTATTACTGCTGTTTTGCTGTTCAGCGTTCGTTCCTGCATGACAGCTCGTACTACACCTACTACAACAAAGACAGTAAGCGTTAATAATTCAACAGCTGATTCTTCAAAGAATTCCACTACTACAAATAGCAACACGGACACTTCTAAGAAGGATTCAACTGATGCTTCCAAGAGCACCACTACAACTGAGCCAAAGAAGGAAGAGAATCCTAAGCAGACTACCGTAGTGGTTACTGTTGCAGACGGTCAGACCAGTTGGGTTGAAATTACTGTTGATGGTAAGAGTGTTGAGGCTGATGCAATTACTGGTCCGTGGTCTCAGACATACACCGTCACTGATTCCATGAGCGTTCTTGCAGGTACACCTGGTGCTGTTGCAGTTACCGTTAATGGTACTGCTAAGCCATTTGACGCAAATGCCTCTGGTATTGGCACCTTGACCATTCAGGGCACTAAGCCAGCTGACGGTACTGCTGCAAATGCTTCTGGAACTCAAACAAACAGCACGTCAACAAGTACTACCGGTGGAACTTCTGGCACAACTAACAATCAGAATTCCAACAGCAATACAAGCAACTAGAAGCCATGGGGCAAGAGGTTCTTCTCGCCCAGGTAACACGGAGGGGAAATGGCTAAAGAATCAAGCTTTGACGTTGTGTCTGAAGTAGACATGATGGAAGTTGATAATGCATTTCAGCAAGCAGCTCGTGAGCTAACTCAGCGCTACGATCTTAAAGATTCTGGTGCAACACTTGAGCTCTCTAAAAAAGAGGGTAAGTTCACTATTGAGGCTCCTGCAGATTTTGTTGCATCTCAGGTGAGGGATGTTCTTGGTTCCAAGCTGGTAAAGCGCGGAATTGATCTTACTGCTATTCGTTGGGGAGACCCCATTCCTGCAGCAGGCTCTACCGTGCGTCAGATTGGCTCAATTGTTTCTGGAATTGACCAGGAAACAGCCAAGAAGATTGCTAAAGATATTCGTGATATGAAAGTTAAGGCTAAGGCAACCGTTGAGGGCGATAAGCTGCGTGTTTCTAGCGCTTCTCGCGATGTTCTTCAGTCTGTGATTGCAAGCCTTAAGGAGAAAGACTATGGCCAGCCCCTCCAGTTCAACAACTATCGATAGGGGCTACAACGTCCTATACATCACGTTAGGATGCGCTAAAAACGAGGTTGATACAGATCGCATGCGTGCGCTTCTTTTGGCCTCTGGTTTTGGTGAAGTTGCAGATCCAGAGTCAGCAGATGTTGCAATTATCAACACCTGCTCGTTCTTGGCCTCAGCAACAGAGGAGTCTATTGAGACTACGCTTGAGATTGCTGAAGGCGCTTCCGAGGGAGTGCGCAAGCTGCCCATTATTATGTGTGGCTGCGTTCCTTCCAGGTACGGCGCAGAGCTTAACGAGCAGCTTCCTGAAGTTGCTGCGTTTGTTCCGGCGGATCAAGAAGATGGCATTGTCAGCGTTGTTGCAGACGTTCTGAATATCCCTGAACCTACGCAGTCCATTGTTGCTGCCCATGGAATGCTGCGCACCATTGATGGTGCCAGTGCATTTGTAAAGATTTCCGAGGGCTGTGATAGATTCTGCGCCTTCTGCGCCATTCCATATATTCGCGGCCACTATCACTCAAGGCCTGCTGATGAGATTCTTCAAGAGGTACATGAGCTGATGGAAGGTGGTGTTCGTGAGGTCATCCTGATTGGCCAGGACACCGGTATCTGGGGCTCGGATATGCCTGATACTGCAGATGGTCAGACGCCAACGCTTGCCAAGCTTATGCAGCAGGTTGCTGAGGTAGTTCGTCCCTATAAGGGATGGATTCGCGTTTTGTATCTGCAGCCAGAAGGTATGACCGATGAGCTCATCAGCACCATTCGCGATACACCTGAGGTTTTACCTTACATTGATATTCCAATTCAGCACTGCAACGAGCGCATTCTTAAGCGTATGGGTCGTTCTGGCTCTACGCAGGAACTTCGTGAACTTTTTGATCGCCTCAGATCTGAGATTCCTGGTATGGTTCTCCGTACCACGGGAATGTGTGGCTTCCCAGGTGAGACTGATGATGAATCAGATGAGCTCTACGACTTCATTCAGGAGCAAGAGTTTGATTACACATCCGTCTTTACCTATTCGCCAGAAGAGGGAACTCTTGGCGCAAAGATGTCTGATCAGGTTCCAGATGAGGTAAAGATTGAGCGCACTCAGCGCTTGCTTGACCTTGTTGAACAGCTCGGTTTTGCAGCCACCGCTCGTCACGTTGGCGAGCGCTGCGAGGTTATTATCGACGGAATTGAAGAATCTGACGAGGGCACTGAGCTTATCGGCCACACGTGGTTCCAGGCTCCAGATTGTGATGGCGCTGTTCACATTGCAGAGGGAGAGGCCGCAGTCGGAGATATTGTCCTGTGTGACCTGGTAGATTCTTTCTGCTATGAAATGATTGGCGAGATCGTAGACACTACAGACACACAGTCTGGCGAGAAAACCGTTTAGTTGGGGATAGGTCATGTCATCAAAGACAATTTGGACACCTGCAAATATTGTTACCTGTGCTCGTGTGGTCTTAGTGCCCTTTTGGCTTCTCTTGGCGCAGCTTTTAGGTGTATCTCTGGCAGATTCTGTAGCAACACCTGGTTTTAAACTTGGAGCTTTTCTTGTTTTTATAGGCTATGTTGTTATTTCTTTGACCGATAAGCTTGATGGCTATCTAGCGCGCAGTAGAAATGAAGTTACTACCTTTGGTAAGTTCTTAGATCCAATTGCCGATAAACTCGCTGTTGTTGTGGCCCTTTTTGTACTCCTTGAGTGGCACATGGTTTCTCCCTGGGTGCTCTTAGTAATTGTTTCACGAGAGTTTTTGGTGTCGGGCCTTAGAATGGTTGTCGCATCAAAGGGCGTTGTTATTGCCGCATCTGACTTGGGCAAATGGAAGACTGCAACAACTATGGTTGCTATCTGTGGCTTGCTTTTCTTGCCTAGTATTCCTGGCGGAATGATTCAGGACGTTTTGCTCTTTATCTTTAATGTGTCTATGTGGGTTGCAGTAGTTCTTACAGCCTGGTCAGGAATTGACTACTTTGTGAAGTCTTGGCAATACATTGCTGAAGTTTAACAAGATGGCGTCTCTCTGAGGCGCCAAATTTATATACGATAGGTATGTTTTCATACCAAACGTTTGCGTGCGGACCGAAAAGTTGTGATTCATATGTTTTCATCTGAAGTTCTTTTAGAAGCTCAACAGGTTGTTTCAGAGGCTCTTGAGGCTGGTCTTACCGTTGCTTCTGCCGAGTCTTGTACGGGAGGACTTGTCGCAGGTGCACTTACCGCCATCTCTGGTTCATCAAGCGTACTTAAAGGCTCTGTTGTGAGCTACACCATTGAGATTAAGCAGAAGGTATTGGGTGTCTCAAAGGATATCTTTGAAGAGCCGTCCCTTGGCGCTGTTTCTGAACCCTGTGCTGCTCAGATGGCTTCAGGCGTTAGAGAAGTTATTGGTTCAGACATTGCAGTTTCCGTTACCGGAATAGCTGGTCCAACAGGAGAAGAGCCTGGTAAACCAGTTGGAACGGTTTGGTTTGGTATTACCAGTAACAACTTTACCCATACGGTCTGTAAACATTTTTCTGGCAATAGAGAACAGGTGCGAGAAGCTGCAGTTTTACAAGCTTTACAACTAATTCATGAAGCAATTGTGAAGGCTTAAAATCTGATTTTAATAGGGAAGTCCAAAACAAATCAGTTTTGGACTTCTTTTTTATGCGGCCTTGCAGGACTTATACAGACAAATTGGTACTTCTGAAGAAATTTGCTGCTCAAGAACGGAAAAAGAGAGGTAAGAATTCTGACAAATTACCTCTATAGAGTATATGTTTGACGTTGACATAGAACGTCTGTTCTTATATTATTCTAGTAACAAAAAGAGCAAGGAGTATCCATGGCTAAAAAGTCAGTTTCAAAAGAGATTAAAGCTCGTACTACTGGTGATGAGAGAGATGAGGTTATCTCTTCAACCACTGCAGAGATTGAGAAGAAATTTGGTGCAGGCGCTATTATGCGTTTAGGTGAGGGTGGTCCTGCTTTTGATATTCAGGCTATTCCAACTGGCTCACTTGCTCTTGATGCAGCATTGGGTATTGGCGGCGTTCCTCGCGGCCGTATTGTAGAGATTTATGGCCCAGAGTCCTCTGGTAAGACAACACTTTCACTAGAAATTCTTGCAGAAGCTCAGGCGCTAGGTGGTGTTGTTGCCTTTATTGATGCAGAGCACGCACTAGACCCAGGTTATGCGGCTCGTATTGGCGTTGATATTGATGATGTTTTAATTTCTCAGCCAGATACTGGTGAGCAGGCTCTTGAGATTTGTGACATGCTTGTTCGCTCAGGCGCCATTGATGTTGTCGTTGTAGACTCTGTTGCTGCTCTTGTTCCTCGTGCAGAGATTGAGGGAGAGATCGGCGATTCTAGCGTTGGTCTTCAGGCTCGTCTCATGAGTCAAGCTCTCCGTAAGTTAGCTGGCTCTCTTTCAAAGTCTAATACGCTTTGTATTTTCATTAACCAACTTAGAGAGAAGATTGGCGTTATGTTTGGAAGCCCAGAGACCACTTCTGGTGGTAGGGCTCTTAAGTTCTTCTCTACTGTCCGTATGGATATTCGCCGTGTTGACAGCATTAAGGTTAACGGAGAAAACGTTGGTAACCGTGTTCGCGTTAAGGTTGTAAAGAACAAGGTTGCTCCGCCTTTTAAGGTTGCTGAGTTTGACATTATGTACGGTCAAGGCATCTCTAAAGAGGGCTCCATTCTTGATATGGCTGTTGATTTTGAGATTGTCAACAAGTCTGGAGCTTGGTTCACCTATGAGGGTGAGCGTCTTGGCCAGGGTAGAGAAGCAGCTAAATCTTTCCTTACCGCCAATCCAGATCTCATGGAAGAGATTGATCACAAAGTACGAGTTGCTTGTGGCCTTGTATTTGATGAAGATTCAGAAGTTGGTGCTCCAGTTGCAACGGAAGATTCTGCAGAGTAATGTCTGAAATTTCTTGGACGATTGAGCTTCCAAAAAAGAAACAAGCAGCTCTAGGTCAGGCAAAGCCTAAGGCAAAGATACATTTAGAAACTGAAGTTGGAGGGACGGAGGAATTCTTTGTCCCTCCAACAGTAGCTCGTGCTCTTCAGAACAAAGAGAAAGATGGTGTGTTTACACCTTCTTCTCGTAATGAGTTTCTGTATGAGCTAAAAGAGATTTCAACACAGTGCATTAAAGCTCGCATTGAGGCTTTGATTGTAAAAAGGGACTACTCTACAGCTGAGCTTCAAAAAAAGCTCAAGCATGATGGCTATCAGAAGAATGTAAGAGACCCTGCAGTGCAGAGAGCTGTTGAAGTTGGTTTGATTAATGACAGTCGTTTTGCAGACGTCTATATACGTTCTAAAATTTCGCAAGGCTGGGGTCCTCTTAAAATTAAAACTGAGATTTCTAAAAAAGGGATTGAAGTTGAAACACTCCCTGGATGGCCTGACGCTTATTTTTCTGACGTGGATGAATTTGAAGTTGCGTATTCTTTAGCCAAGAGAAAACACCTATCGGGAAAAAATGATTATGAGAAGCTTGTCAGGTTTCTCGCCACAAAGGGATATTCATTTTCTATAGCATCATCTGTTGCTAAAAAGATTTTGGATGAAAACGCCATATCTGAATGATTATATTTGCTTAGCTTATAAGTCTGTTGTATTGGTGTACTTTACTTTTCCTACCTGCTATTTATTGACAAAAGTTACAATGCTCTATACGATAAATATGCCGTGAATAGGCTCATTTCCGCTGGGCAACCAGCGTCACGTATACAGTAGGTATCTCATACATTTGATCTATCTCTGCATGTGGCATGACCAGCCAATGAACCCTGCTCATGGCGGGTTCTTTAGATACTGTTGTGTCTAAAGTCTCCTGAACACTTTTGTAATCGCCATTTGAGGAGTAGGTATGGAATTAGCAGCAGTAGGCATTGTTTGCCTTCTTGTGGGAGTAGGCCTTGCATATGGCGTACTCTCGAACATTAGTAATTCAAAGATTAAAACTGCAGAACAGCAGTTAAAAGATGCTCAGACTAATGCAGATCGTATTGCTTCTGAAGCAGCTCGCCAGGCAGAAACAGTTAAAAAAGAAGCTGTTCTTGAGGCTAAAGAAGAAGTTCTTCAGCTTAAGCAGGCAGCAGAGGCAGATGAGAAAAAGCGTAAGAGTGAGCTTCGTAGCATGGAGAATCGTATTCTTCAGCGTGAAGAGTCCCTTGATCACCGTACTGATGCACTAGAGAAGCGTGAGCATCAGCTCTCTAGCCTTCAGGGTCAGCTTGATCGTCGTAAGAACGATTTGGATTCTCTTGTTTCTCAGCAGTCTCAAGAGCTTGAGCGCATTGCAGCTCTTACAAAAGATGAGGCTCATGATGAGCTCCTGGCTCGAGTCCGTTCTGAAAGTGTTCGCGATGAGGCAATGATTCTTCGTGAGTCAGAGCAGCGCGTTCGTGCACAGGCAGATAAAACTGCACGTGAGATTATTTCTACCGCTATTCAGCGTGTTGCTGCAGATCAGGCTTCTGAGATTACGGTAACTTCCGTTCATATTCCATCTGATGATCTAAAGGGTAGGATTATTGGACGTGAGGGTAGAAACATTCGTACCTTCGAGCAGGTATCTGGTGTTTCTCTTGTTATTGATGACACTCCAGAGACTGTAGTTCTTTCAAGTTTTGATCCAGTCCGCCGTGAGACCGCTCGTGTTGCACTTGAGAATCTCATTGCAGACGGTCGTATTCATCCAGCACGTATTGAGGAGCTCTATAAGAAGGCTGAAGCCCTTGTTAACGAGCGTGTTCTTGAGGCTGGTGAACAGGCTGCATTTGATTGTGGTATTCACGATCTTCATCCAGAGATTGTAAAGACCCTTGGTAAGCTTCGCTACCGTACTTCTTACGGTCAGAATGTTCTTGCTCACTCTGTTCAGGTTGCAGTGCTTTGCGGCATTATGGCTGAAGAGCTTGGCCTTGAACCTGCACCAGCTAAGCGTGCTGGTCTTCTTCATGACCTTGGTAAGGCAATTGACCACGAAGTTGAAGGCCCACACGCTGTAATTGGTGCAGATCTTGCTCGTCGTCATGGAGAGCGTCCAGAGATTGTTCATGCAATTGAGGCTCACCATGCAGATATTGAGCCAAACACTGTTCTTGACATGCTTGTTATGGCTGCAGACGCTATTTCTGCTGCACGTCCTGGTGCTCGTCGTGAGTCCGCTGAGAACTACATCAAGCGTCTTGAGAAGCTTGAGGCTATCTCTAATGCGCATGAGGGTGTTGAGCGTACGTATGCAATGCAGGCTGGCCGTGAGCTTCACGTGATGGTTGAGCCTCAGATGATTAGCGATTCCGAGGCAACTGTTCTTGCTCACGATATTGCTAAGCAGATTGAGGACGAGATGGAATATCCAGGACAGGTTCGCGTTGTTGTTATTCGCGAGTCTCGTGCTGTGGACGTTGCTAAGTAATTTATGGCAGCCACTTCTACTGACTTAACAGGTTTTGTCGCCTCCATGGGAGGCGAACGCGCACTCCGTGTCGAGGAATCCCTCGGCGCGGGGTACGTTCGTTTACGCGTAGCAGAGGCAGAGCGTAGACAGGCAAAGCACGACATACGCTCAGTGGAAGATATTGTTATCGAGCTCTTACGTAATTCTCGCGATGCTGGCGCTCGTCATATTTATGTTGCAACTTCAAAAGAGGGTGCGCTCAGAACTATCACCATACTCGATGATGGTCAGGGTATTCCAAAAGACATGCAGGAGAAAATCTTTGAAGCTCGTGTAACTTCAAAGCTTGAGAGTATGCACATGGATCGTTGGGGAATTCATGGCCGTGGCATGGCTCTTTATTCAATCAAAGAAAACTGTGAATCAGCACAGGTTGTAGCATCAGCCCCTGGTCTTGGTTCAGTTATTCAGATTGTGGTAGACACTACAAAAATTTCCGAGCGAGTAGACCAATCTACTTGGCCAACTTGTGGTTTGAATGAGGATGGAATCAAAACAACCGTTAAAGGTCCTCATAATATCATTCGTACCTGCTGTGACTTTGCACTTGAGGTTAAAGGCTCTTGTGAGGTTATGTTGGGTTCTGCTGCAGAGATTGCAGCTACTGCTCGTCGCAGAATTGCTCAGACGCTTGATATTGCTGACCTGCTCTTTGTTGAAGGCTTTGAAAACGTTCCTGTTCTCGAGCGCTTCAGGGCCGCAGCGGATGCAACAGAGCTTTCTGAGGTTTGTAAGTCTCTTGGTCTTTCAATGTCAGATAGAACTGCTCACAGAATTATTGCTGAGCAGATTAAGCCTTTGCGTAGTGTGTATGCACAGGTCAGCCACACTGTTGAACCTGAAGGGGTTTCTCGCGAAGTTGATTTGATGAAAGACCACAGAGGTCTCAAGATGAGTAAGGCTGATATCAGCAGTTTTTCTCGAAAGATGGAGCAGAGTTTTGCTGAGTTGTCCGAGAAATACTATGTTTCTTTGACGTCTGAGCCTCGTGTTCATGTAAGTAAAAACAAAATTGTTGTGACTTTTGATATTGAGTCGCAAGAGTAGAACAAACGCACAATAATTGGAGCACTTATGGGTTTGCTTAAAGTTTCAAGTAAGTCTTCACCAGCTTCTGTAGCAGGAGCTATTGCGGGACTGGTTAAAGATAATGAGCCTGTTATGCTCCAGTGCATTGGTGCGGGTGCAGTCAACCAGGGCATCAAAGCTATTGCTATTGCGCGTGGCTTCTTGATTCCTTGCGGTCTGGATATCACCTGCGCTCCAACGTTTTCTGATATCGAAATTGCAGGGGAGAGTAGAACTGCAATTAAAATTGCCATTTATGTCCATACACTGTCTGCCCCTGATACGCAGACTCCATCTGTTAGTTCCACTGAGTATAACGAGGTACTTTAAGCATGATTGAAAATTCCGAGCTCGTAGGAAAAACATATCACATCAAAACTTTTGGCTGCCAGATGAATCTGCACGATACAGAGCGTGTCTCTGGTCTGCTTGAGGCTTGTGGCTGCAATGAGGTTTCAGATACCGATGACGCAGATATTGTCATTTTTATGACCTGCAGTGTTCGTGAGAACGCTGATCAGCGTCTCTACGGTCAGGCTTCTGCCATGGTCAGTGCTCCAACGCCTCCATCAGGCAAGCGCGTTGTTGCTATTGGCGGCTGTATTGCGCAGCGCGATGGCGAGAAGCTCCGTGAAAAAGTTCCAGCCGTTGACGTTGTGTTTGGCACCAGTGCGCTTGCAAGTCTGCCCGCACTTCTCACCAGCGCATTTAAGGGCGAGAATGACCGTGTAGCTGTAGACACTTCTGAGGAGGGCAAGGGCTTCTCCACAGATCTGCCAAGTAACCGTGCCCAGCAGTATCATGCTTGGGTGCCTATCATGACCGGCTGCAATAATTTCTGCACGTATTGCATTGTTCCTTACGTTCGTGGTCGTGAGCGCAGCCGCACCTTTGAAGCTGTTATCGGTGAGTGCGAGCGTCTTGTCGCAGATGGTGTTCGTGAGATCACTCTTCTTGGCCAAAACGTTAACTCATATGGCCGTGACCTTTACGGTAAGCCTCGCTTTGCTGAGCTATTGCGTGCTGTTGGTCAGACGGGCGTAGAGCGTATTCGTTTTACTTCTTCAAATCCAAAAGATCTTACTGATGAGACTATTGCGGCTATGAAGGAAACGCCAGCTGTTATGCCTCATCTTCATCTTGCGGTTCAAAGTGGCTCTACGCGTGTTCTCAAAAAGATGAACCGCAGTTATACACGAGAAGAGTACTTGGACGTGGTTTCTCGCCTCCGTGCAGCTATTCCAGGACTGGCGCTTTCAACTGACATTATTGTTGGCTTCCCAGGTGAGACCGAGGAAGACTTTGAGGATACGCTTTCTTTGGTCAAAGAAGCAGGATACTCTTCTGCATATACCTTCATTTACTCTAAGCGTCCAGGTACTCCTGCGGCAAAATACGAAGACAACACGCCTCACGAGGTCATCCAGGAGCGTTTTGATAGGCTTGCAGAGCTTGTGGCTCAGCAGGCACACGATGCTAACCAGGTAGACTTAAATACTACGCAGGTAGTTCTTGTTGAGGGTACTTCTAAGCGTGACGACACCGTCATGGTGGGACATAGCGAGAAGAACCAAACAGTTCACTTCAATCTGCCAGAAGGCTACACGCCAGAAGATCTTATCGGCAAAATTGTTGATGTTCATATTGATGAGGCTCGCACCTGGTATTTGCGTGGAACCATGGAGTCTGATCCTCGATGAGCTCCCATGGCTCGGTTATCTGCATTGTTGGTCCCACGGCTTCGGGCAAAAGCTCCTTGTCTGAGCTGGTAGCCAAGAAGCTTGAGACCTCCGTTATTTCTGTTGATGCAATGCAGGTCTACCGAGGCATGGATATTGGTACCGCTAAAACTCCAGTTGAAGAGCGAGAAGTTCCTCTTCTTATGGTAGATTGTGCCAACATCTCAGAAGAATATTCGGTACAGATGTTTCAAGTGGCAGCCCGTGAAGAAGCTCATAAGCTTATTAAAGCCGGTAAAACACCTGTATTCTGTGGCGGAACCGGCCTTTATCTTGATTCGATTATTGATCAGATGGAGTTTCCCTCAGGTTCAATCGAGTCTCCTGTACGTACTCGTTATGAAAAGCTTGCAGTAGAGCTTGGTACTGAGGGCTTGCACGAACTTCTTGCCACAAAAGATGCAGCAAGTGCAGAGCTTATCCATCCAAATAACGTACGACGCGTTGTAAGGGCTTTAGAGCTCTTGGAGGAGGGCAAGTCGTATGCTTCTCATCATGAGGGCTTAAAGGCTCATACACCGTACTTTGATGCCCAGATATGGGGTCTTACGATGGACCGTCAGCGTCTGTATGAGAGAATAAACCTCCGAGTTGACCTTATGTTTGAGCAAGGACTTGTTGAAGAGGTTCAAGCGCTTATTGAGTCCGGTCTCTCTGAAAATTGCACGGCCGGTCAGGCAATTGGCTACAAAGAGTTCTTTGCATATTTTGCTGGTGAACAGTCGCTTGAACAAACGCGTGAGCTTATTAAACAGCACACCAGACAGTATGCAAAGCGACAGATTTCTTGGCTTAAACGAGATGGTCGAGTCAGGTGGCTTGATATGGATCGGCTCACGCCTGAAGATGCGCTTGAGCTGATTCTTGCGCATCATGCTGACGTACAATGCCAGTAGAACGCATCAAAAACTAACGTATTTACCTTGTCTTAGATGGGGAGTCTATGGGTCGTTTTGTTCCATTTTCTACAGCTCCTAAAGTTGAACGAGCAATTCTTGTAGGCGTTGATTGCGGTAAAAGCGATTGGTCGCTTGAAGAATCAATGGACGAGCTTGAGCGTCTGACCCAAACTGACGGCGCTGAAGTCTTTATGCGCCTTACACAAAAGCTTGATGCACCTATCCCCAAAACATTCATTGGCAAGGGTAAAACTGAGGAGCTTGTTTCCCTTGTAAGAAACACTAACACTGACGTGGTCATCTTTGATGATGAACTCACGCCTTCTCAGCAATCTAACCTAGAAAAATTGCTTGGAGAGCCTGTTAAAGTTATTGACCGAACAGCGCTGATTCTTGATATTTTTGGTATTCATGCACGTACCAAAGAGGGTCGCCTTCAAGTTCAGCTCGCACAGCTCCAGTACGTACTTCCAAGGCTTCGTGGTATGTGGAGTCACCTAGTAGGCGAGCAAACTCGTGGTGGTATTGGTAGCCGTTTTGGCCAGGGTGAGAGCCAGCTTGAGGTTGACCGTCGTCTTATTAGAAAGCGCATTTCAACCTTAAAAAATGAGCTCAAGCAGCTCAGCCAAAGGCGAGAAGTTCAGTCTAAGTCCAGGTGGAATTCTGGAACGTTTAGTGTCTCACTTGTTGGATATACCAATGCTGGTAAATCAACGCTTTTGAATCAACTCACAGGCGCGGATGTATATGCAAAAGACGAACTCTTTGCAACGCTTGATCCAACTACCAGAGCGCTTTCTCTTGATGAAGGAAGAAAGATTGTTCTTACCGATACTGTCGGATTTATTCAAAAGCTTCCAACAAATCTGATTGAGTCGTTTAAATCTACCTTGGTAGAGGCTCAAGAAGCTGATCTTCTGCTGCTGGTAGCTGATGCAACTGACAAGAATCTCTCTAAAGAAATTGCAGTTGTTCGTAGTATTTTGAAAGATATTGAGGCCGATAAAAGCGATCAAATTCTTGTTCTTAACAAGGTTGATTTACTTTCTGAGCAAGAACTTCAAATGCTTAAAGCGCTCTACCCAGACGCTGTATTTATTTCTGCTCAAGAAGGTACGGGCATTAACGGTCTTCTCCACAAGATTCAAGAAATAGCCAGCGCTGGCGACAAAGTGATTAGTGCACTTATCCCGTTCAATAAAGGTGCTCTTGTTAAGTCCATTCACGAGAGATGTCAGCTTCTGCACGAGCAATACGTAGCTGAAGGTCTTTTGCTATCAGTTAAAGCCGATACCTATATGCAGGCACTTTTAGAGCCTTATGTGGTGTCAGAGGACGATATTCTGACTGACGAATAAGGCAATGAGCAGCAAAATTGGTTGGTGCAAAATATAAACGATAAGTGAATGTTTTCCCATCTCTGTTATAAGGGGAAGAGAAAATGTTTTCATCCAGTTAGGATAGCCTTCTGCCTTGAACTGTCTATTAAATGCTGCTCCACTTAGATACAAGAACAAATAGGGGAGCAATGGATAATAATCTCCAGATGAAAAAGATGGAGAAGGAAATCCCGCCCAAGTTAAATACGGTGTTTGATACAACTCTTTTGGTAACGAGAAAATCGTGTTACCTACACCGATGTGGCCAGCAGAAATTGGAATACAGATAACAAATAACAAAAGAAAAAGAATTGACGCTGCATACCCTTTGGGCGGAATAGCGAAACGTGAAATAAGGGCTTCTACCAGGGTGCATGAGGCCATACAAAAGAAGATTCCAAACGTAATGGGAGTATCAACTTTTGCAAAGGTAGTTGCTGCAAATATTGCCAAGGCTACAAGGCCATAAACTCCTGTACGCTTAAAAGAATCTTTAGAGAAGGCGCACATACAACCAGCAATAAAAATAAAAGGATATGAGATTGATGGTATCCAGATTTGCATAAGCAGAGGTGTAAACCACGTAAGCTTAACGTGCGAAATAAAGAACAAATCATAGGTAAAGTGAAACAGAATCATTGAAACTACCGAGAGACCTCGAATAGTGTCAAAGAAAGTTACTCTACCTTTGGATTGTTCTAATTCCACACCCATACTGTGACTATGAAATTGATCTAATAAGTGCAGTAACCCTACCTAAAATAACAGGATTCTGTACGTAGATTGGCTCCATAAAATCGTTTTCTGGCTGAAGACGAATACGATCATTTTCTCTATAGAATGTCTTAACAGTTGCAGAGTCATCAATGAGAGCAACAACGATTTCTCCGTCATGGGCATCTTGCTGCTCTTTTACAACAATATAATCGCCATCAAAAATACCAGCGTTAATCATTGATTCTCCACGTACGCGAAGAATGAAAGAGCTTGAATCTCCAACAATGCTTGTTGGAAGAGATAGAGATTCCTCAACGTTTTGCTCAGCAAGAATAGGTGTGCCTGCAGCAACACGTCCTACAAGAGGAAGACTAATGACATTATTAGCTACGTCTTGAGTAACGGGAGCAAGCTTTGCTGCGTCAGAAGTGTTTGAAGCCTGGGGAACAATCTTCATAGTACGAGGCTTCTTTGGGTCTCTATCAATAAGGCCAAACTGCTCCAGGACCTTTAGATGCATATGGACAGTTGAAGGAGACGCAAGATTAACAGCAGCACCAATCTCTCTTACTGAAGGGGGATAGCCGTGTTGATCTGTGTATGAACAGATGTATTCATAAATTGCTGCCTGACGCTTGCTGAGTTTGCCCTTTGGCATATGAGCCTCCTTTTTCTTTTTAGTAATAATACACGTGTTCTAAAAATTAATCAAACGAATGTTCTATTTTTTCTTGACACGAACAAATGTACTACATATTATTAGTACAAACGTTCGGACATGACTTTTTGTCCGGTGTATTAGATATAACTAGTTCCGTAAAAACTATTACGGAAGGAAATGATATGAGGCGTATGTATCAGTCAAAGATGTATCAGGTTAACGGTACTTCAGCACTTGCTTCTTATAAGCCTGTATTTAAGGTTATTGAAGGCGGCGCAAAGAAGGGTTCCGTTGCACCTCAGCGTGAGGAAGTCTCTTACGTAAAGACGCTGACTAACAAAGAGGCTTTTATTGCAGGTCTTATTGTTACCGCATCATTTATTCTGATGTTTGCGATTTCTTTCCTTCGTACAACTGCTCTTAATTCATTTGCAACATCTGTAATGGATAGCGCTTCACAAACAATTACCGTTCAGAGCAATGATACGTTGTGGTCAATTGCAGAGAGCAACCCAATTGAGGGCGTCTCTACAGAGCAGCAAGTAAGTTGGATTAGAGAAAGAAATAATCTCGATTCTTCTCTTTTAAGAGCTGGACAAACCTTAGAGATTCCTTCTGTATCTAAATAGTAAATATTTATGTAAATTTCTCTCAGAATTCTGTGTTGATAGCAGTCAATACCTGCGTAAAATGGTATCTTCCTTTTATACGAAAAAAGGGGATTCCATGCGTTGTCCAAAATGCGGTCACGAAGAGTCAAAGGTTATTGATTCTCGCTCATCTGAGAATAACGATGCCATTAGAAGGCGTCGCGAGTGCATGTCCTGTAAGTTTCGTTTTACAACCTATGAGCGCTTAGAAGAGATTCCTATCACCGTTGTTAAGAAAGACGGTCACAAGGAGCCTTTTGATAGACAGAAGCTTATGAGAGGTCTTGTTGCTGCAACAGTAAAGAGAGATATCTCTGTTGCTTCCCTTGATCATTTTATTGATGGTATTGAGTCTCAGATTAGAGATAAGGGCCAATACGAGATTAAATCTGAAGATCTTGGAAGCATTGTGCTTAAAAACCTAGTTATGCTCGATAAAGTTGCATACATTAGGTTTGCTTCTGTCTATAGAGACTTCAAAGATGTTGATGAATTTAGCGCAGAATTAAGGAGCCTGAATTAATGAGCAATTTTGACATCCAGCTACCTATTAAACGCCTTGATCCTACTGTTGAGCTACCTTCGTACGCCTATACAGGAGACGCTGGATTAGATCTTAGAAGTGCTGAAGATGTTGATCTTGCTCCTTTTGAGCGCAAACTTATTTCCACTGGTTTAGCTATTGCAATCCCTGATGGATACGCAGGATTTGTTCAGCCTAGAAGCGGTCTTGCCCTTAAAAAGGGCCTTTCTATGGCAAATACTCCAGGCCTTATTGATGCTCATTATCGCGGTGAGCTTAAGGTTTGTGCTATTAACCTTGATATCAAAGAAACTATTCATATTGAGCGCGGTGAGCGTATTGCGCAGCTTGTGATTCAACAGGTCCCTGTTGTACAGCTTGTTGAAGTTGATGAGCTTGATCAGACTGATCGCGGTACAGGCGGTTTTGGTTCAAGCGGCGTTCAATAATTTTTTATTTTGGTGATAAGCGCTTCAGCGCTTGCATAAAGGAAAAGCCTCTTTAGGAAGGAAGAGCTTAATGGAGAAGTTCTTTAAGGTAGCTGAGCGTGGCAGTAATCCCGCTCAAGAGTTTAGGGCTGGAATTACTACATTCCTCGCAATGGCATACATTATTGCAGTAAACCCAGCTCTTCTTGCTGCTGCAGGAGTTCCAGTTTCGGCAGCTATTACTGCTACCTGTCTTGGTGGCGGCATCATGACCATTTTGATGGGTCTGTTCTCTAACCGTCCACTTGCTTGCGCATCTGGTATGGGTGTAAACGCTGTTGTAGCCTTCTCTCTTACTCCAATTACTGGTGGAGATTGGCACGCATCAATGGCAGTTATCTTCATTGAAGGAATTGCTATTCTTCTTTTAGTTCTCTGCGGCCTTCGTGAAGCAATTATGGATGCAATTCCTGTAAACCTACGCCACGCAATCTCTGTTGGCCTAGGTCTTTTTATTGCCATGATTGGTCTCAAGAACAGCGGAATTATCGTTGCTAATGAATCCACCCTTGTTGCTCTTGGCGATATTTTCTCTCCAACCTTTATCGTTGGTGTAATTTCCATTGTTGCAACAGTTGTTCTTTACTCTGCTCGTGTTAAGGGTTCCCTGCTTATCGGCATTATTCTTGCCGTACTTGCTGGTATTCCTCTTGGTGTTACCGCAAGCCCTACTGGCATTGTTTCTGGTCTTGATTTCTCCACTTTTGGTGCACCATTCTTGACCGATAGCGCTGGCGTCATGGGTATTGTTAAGGCACTGACAACTCCAGTTCTTCTTGTATTTGCATTCTCTTTGATGATGTCCGACTTCTTCGATACCATGGGTTCTGCTATGGCTATTGCTAAGCAGGGTGACTTCCTCACTGAGGATGGTAACGTTAAGGACATCAAGCAGATTCTTATTGTTGACTCTGCTGCTGCAGCTGCAGGTGGTTTCTTTGGTGCCTCTTCCATTACCACCTTTATTGAGTCCGCATCTGGTGCCGCTGATGGTGGTCGTACTGGTCTTTCTTCTATTTTCACCGGTCTGCTCTTTATTGCAGCAGCATTCATTGCACCTCTCATTTCTATCGTCAGCTCTGCAGCTACCTGCGGTGCATTGGTCCTTGTTGGCTTCCTGATGATGTCTGAGGTTACCGAGATTGATTGGAACGATCTTCTTGAGGGTTTCCCAGCATTCATGGTTATCGCTGGTATTCCAATGACTTACTCAATCTCTGACGGCATTGGTTTTGGCTTCATTTTCTACGTTGTTGTTGCTCTTGTAACAGG
>CAUUFE010000007.1:0-29734 GCA_963544415.1 uncultured Atopobium sp. | reverse complement strand
GAAAAAGAGGTCCCAGCAAAAAGCCAGGACCTCTTTAGATTCACTTTGACAGAAGTTACTCTGCAGCCTCTTCGGTCTGCTCGGTCTCCTCTGCTGGAGCCTCGGTCTCCTCTTCCTTTACAGGAGCAGGAGCAACCTTGGTAGCCTTAGCCTTCTTGTTAGAAGTCTTTGGCTGAACTGGCTCGGTAACAAGCTCAAGGATAACAACCTCAGAAGCGTCGCCCTTACGAGGACCAAGCTTCATGATACGGGTGTAACCGCCGTTGCGGTCAGCCCACATACCCTGAGCAGCCTTGTCAAATACCTCACGGACAAGCTCTGCGTTACCAACCTTGGCCATAGCAAGACGACGAGCGTGAAGGTCGCCGCGCTTTGCCCAAGTGATGACCTTGTCGACCTCGCCGCGAACTGCCTTAGCGCGGACGTCAAGAGTCTTAATACGATCGTTAGTGAAAAGGGCTTGGATCAGGCTCTTCTTGATGGCCTTGGTGTGGCTAGCATCAGTACCAAGCTTCATGCCCCTCTTCTTATTGTGCCTCATAATTTACATTCTCCTATGCGTGACAAGGCGCGACTAAGCCTTAAGGGACAGGCCCATGCTCTCGAGCTTTTCCTTGACTTCTTCAATAGACTTAACACCAAAGTTTCTGATGTTGAGAAGATCGTTCTCAGAGAAATCAACGAGCTGACGGACAGAGTGAATTCCTGCACGCTTGAGGCAGTTGTAAGAACGGACGGAAAGGTCCAGATCCTCAACCTGCTTCTCAAGCTCGGAATCGTCCTCGACGTCTGCCTTAGCAAAAATCGAAGCCTCTTCCTGAGTCTCGTCAAAATCAGTAAGTCCCATGAATGCACTCATGTGCTGGTTAATGATGTTTGCAGCCTCAACGACAGCCTCGCGAGGGCTGATTGCACCATTGGTCTCAACCTCAAGCACCAGACGATCATAGTCGGTGTGACGGCCAACACGGCAAGGCTCAACAGCCTTAGCGCAGCGGCGAACTGGCGAGAAGATCGAGTCAACGTGAATAAATCCAATTGGATCGCTCTCACGCTCGTTATCCTCACCGGAAACATAACCGCGACCATTACCAAGACGAAGTCTCATGGAAAGATGAGCTCCCTCAGCAAGGGTGCAAATGTGCTGAGCTGGGTTAACCAGCTCGTAGCCCATGGGAACATCAAGATCAGCACCAGAGACTTTGCAAGGACCATCAACAGAGATGGAAGCCTCAGCCTCATCAGAGTTGTTGGTGTTGCGGAAAACTAGGCCCTTAACGTTCAGAACGATGTCAGTAACGTCCTCATAGACGCCTTCAACCGTAGTGAACTCATGCTGAACGCCATCAATCTGGATGGCCTCAACCGCAGCTCCCTCAAGAGAGGAAAGCAGTACGCGGCGGAGGGAGTTGCCAAGCGTGTCACCATAGCCACGCTCAAGCGGCTCTACGCTCACACGAGCGACGTTTGCGCCGATTTCATCTACCGACACGTTTGGTCGGATAAATTCGGACATTGCTACCTCCAAAACGGGTCGGGCTTACTTGGAGTAGAGCTCGACGATCAGCTGTGCGTCAATCTCAAGGTCGATCTGATCGCGGGTTGGAAGCTGAAGAACAGTGCCCTGCAGCTTCTCAATGTCAACCTCAAGCCATGCAGGAACTGCCATGTGCTCGGAGGAAATGAGAGCTTCCTTGATTGGAAGAAGATCCTTTGCCTTGGAAGCAACAGCGATAACATCGCCGCTCTTTACGCGATAAGAAGGAATGTCAACGCGCTGACCGTTAACGGTAATGTGACCGTGACGGACAGTCTGACGAGCCTCTTTACGTGTACGAGCAAAGCCAAGGCGGAAGATGACGTTGTCAAGACGAGTCTCAAGGATGCTCATCAGGTTGTCACCAGTAATGCCTGGGTTCTTCTTAGCCATCTCATAGTAACCGTGGAACTGGTTCTCAAGGACGCCGTAAATGAACTTAGCCTTCTGCTTCTCACGGAGCTGCATACCGTACTCGCTCTCCTGGCGACGACGGCGACGTGGCTCACGGTTAGAAGTCTTATTGATCCCCATCACAACGGGATCGATGCCAAGCTGACGACATCTTTTAAGGACCGGGGTCCTATCAATTGCCATTTGCTTGTCCTTTCGTGCTAGTTGCGACGGCGCTTTTTAGGACGGCAGCCGTTGTGTGCAATAGGTGTCTTATCCTGAATACCCGAAACCTCGAGGCCTGCTGCCTGAAGGGAACGGATTGCGGTCTCGCGACCAGAGCCTGGGCCCTTAACAAAAACAGCTACCTTGTGGAGACCGTGCTCCATTGCTGCCTTTGCTGCTGCCTCTGCTGCAAGCTGTGCAGCAAAAGGAGTGGACTTACGAGAGCCCTTGAAGCCGACGGTACCACCGGACTGCCAGGAAATTACATTACCCTGGGGATCGGAAATAGAGACAATCGTGTTATTGAATGTGCTCTTGATGTGGGCCTGGCCCACTGCAATGTTTTTACGCTCGGAGCGGCGGACGCGTGTAGTGCGAGCGTTCTTTTTCTGTGCCATTAGCTACTCCTCGCCTACTTCTTCTTGCCGCCCACCTGACGCTTCTTACCCTTACGAGTACGAGCGTTAGTGTGGGTACGCTGACCGTGGACAGGGAGGCCCTTGCGGTGACGGAGGCCGCGGTAGCAGCCAATCTCCATCAGGCGGGCAACATTTTGACGCACCTCGCGGCGAAGATCGCCCTCGGTGGTGTAATGAGCGTCAATAAAGTCACGAATCTTAGTGACTTCTTCCTCTGTGAGGTCCTTGACGCGAGTATTTACATCGATACCAGTCTCGTCGCAAATCTTGGTTGCACGAGTCTGACCAATGCCGTAAAGATAGGTGAGTCCGACCTCAACACGCTTATCGCGTGGCAGGTCGACGCCGTTAATACGGGCCAACTTGGTGCTCCTTCCTTAGCCCTGACGCTGCTTGTGGCGCGGGTTCTCGCAAATCACGTAAACCTTACCGTGGCGACGGATGACTTTGCACTTGTCGCACATCTTCTTTACCGAAGGACGTACCTTCATGTGTCTTCCTTTCGGTTCTGCTGATACGAACTATATACTCGCCCAGCCGCTGGCGTGAAATACCGACTGTACTTACGTACATATGCCCTTGCGACGTGCGCAAAGACACAGATAGCCTCATGCATGGCACAAGACTTTTGCATTACTTACTTATAACGGTAGGTAATGCGACCCCTGGTAAGATCGTAAGGAGAAATCTCTACTACAACCTTGTCACCAGGGAGAATTCGAATGTAATTCATTCGAATCTTACCTGAGATGGTGCAAAGGATGGTCTTGCCGTTCTCTAACTCAACGTTAAACATAGCATTTGGCAGGGGTTCTAGTACCTTGCCTTCAAGCTCAATCGCGTCTTGTTTAGCCAACTTTCATCCTCTCGACACATCGACAGCGGTTATCAATAATACATAAAAATGTGCCACTCGTCTATCACTTATTTTTTCAACACAATTAGATAGCGAGAAGAACAATGTATGTGTTACTCAAGACCGCCTTGCATCTCGCACCATGGACCAACTTCATCTTCTGAAACGATAACGGGACCATCGGCAGTAATAGCAACCGTGTTCTCATAATGTGCTGATGGCAGGCCATCATCTGTAACAACGGTCCAACCATTTTCAAGAACGGTGCAATCGTAGGTACCCATAGCAATCATAGGCTCAATTGCAATTACCATTCCCTCACGAAGAACAATACCGTTACCTGCACGACCATAGTTTCTGACCTCTGGGTCCTCGTGAAGATTGCGACCAATACCATGGCCAACAAAATCACGAATAACGCCATAGCCATTATCCTCAGCAAGCTTCTGAACTGCATGCCCAACATCACCAAGGCGAGCACCAGGAACAGCAGCTGCAATAGCAGCCTTTAGGCAATCGCGAGTAACCTCGCAAAGTGCCTGGGTTTTCTCGTCAACTGTTCCGCAGTAGAACGTCCAAGCGTTATCTCCTGCCCAACCGTTAACGGTAGCACCCGTGTCAATGGTCAGAATATCGCCATCTTGCAAAATGACGTTTGCTGATGGAATACCGTGAACAATCTGCTCGTTAATAGAAGAGCAAACAGATCCAGGGAATCCACCGTAGCCTTTAAAGGTAGGGGTTCCGCCATGAAGTCTAATAAAAGCTTCAACAGCGCGGTCAATTTCGAGCGTTGAAACACCAGGTCTAATCATGGATCCAGCACGACGAAGGGCTGCCTTAGAAAGGGCGCCCGACACCTTCATTGCCTCGATTTGTTCAGGTGTTTTTATCGTAATCATAGTGCGAGGAGTGTCTTTACGTCGGCGAATACCTCGTCAACAGGACGATCTCCGTTGACCTCCTTCAGAATTCCATGACCCTTGTAGTACTCGATCAAAGGAGAAGTCTGGTTCTCGTATACATCAAGACGCTTACGAATTGTCTCTGGCTTATCGTCATCACGCTGATACATCTCACCAGAGCAATTTGGGCAAGTCTCTGTACCAGCAGGTGCAGTATAACCACACTCTTTGCACGTACGGCGAGAAGAAAGACGCTCAACAATAACCTCTGGCTCAACAGCAACAAGCAAAGCTGCATCAAGCTTGAGACCCATATTCTGAAGCTCAGAATCAAGGGTTACTGCCTGAGCGGTGTTGCGTGGGAAGCCATCAAGAATAAAACCAGCCTTTGCATCGTCTGCAGAAAGGCGCTCTTTTACCAGGTCAATTACAAGCTGATCTGGAACAAGCTGACCAGCATCCATAAACTCTTTAGCCTTAACGCCAAGCTCAGACTGAGCTTTAACAGCAGCACGAAGAAGGTCACCGGTTGAGATGTGAGCAAGTCCATACTCTGCAACGAGCTTCTGAGCCTGTGTACCCTTGCCAGCGCCAGGTGCGCCGAGAAGAACAATGTTCATGCTTCGCCTTCCTTTCAAATAATAAAAGGGGCCTGTTTCCAGGCCCCTTTATGCTACGTATTAAGAACTACTTAAAGAAGCCCTCATAGTTGTGCATCTTAAGGTGGGACTCAATGGAAGAGAGTGTATCCATTGCAACACCGACCATAATCAGGACGGAAGTTCCACCAAACGCCTGTATCAACGAATCGCCTGTGAACCAGAAAATAATGGTTGGGACGATTGCAAGAACTGCCATAAAGATAGCACCGGGAAGGGTAACTCTGTCAATAACAGTCTTGATATACGTTGAAGTAGCAGTACCTGGACGAACACCAGGAATAAAGCCACCCTGCTTCTTAAGCTGGTCTGCTGTCTCCTCTGGATTGAACACCATTGAGGTGTAGAAGTATGCAAAGAAGACAATGAACATAACTGAGAGAACCCAGTTAACCCATCCAGAAGAAAGTGAAGTAGCAAGATTTTGAATCCACTCTACTCCTGGGAAGAACACAGCAACCTGAGCAGGAAGATACAGGATTGCAGATGCAAAGATGATTGGTACAACGCCTGCAGTGTTTACCTTAATTGGAAGGTAAGTTGACTGACCACCCATCATACGACGACCAACAACGCGCTTGGCATAGTTGATAGGAATACGACGCTGACCACGCTCAATGTAAACAATGAGCGGAATAATAGCGAGCATAACCACAACAGTAACAACGGTAAGAACAATGTTTCCACGAGTAGCTACTGAAGAAATAAGGGCTGTTGGAAGTCCAGCCATGATGTTTGCAAAGATGATAAGACTCATTCCGTTGCCAACACCCTGCTGGGTAATAACCTCACCGAGCCACATAATAATGATGGCACCAACTAGCATAGTAAAGACTACCAGGAAGTTTTCAAGTGCCTCAGGCACGCCCTCCATAGATGCAAAAGATACACCATAGCTCTTAAACAAGAACAGGTAACCAACTGCATTGAGCAGAGCTAGGCCAACCGTAAGATAACGCGTGTACTGCGTAATCTTACGCTGGCCGCTCTCACCATCTTTAGCAAGCTCGCCAAGAGATGGAATAACGGACTGCATCATCTGGAAGATGATCTGAGCCGTAATGTAAGGCATGATGCCCAGACTGAAAACAGACATGCGAGAAAGAGCGCCACCCGAAAATAGGTTAAGCACGGCCATTGCGCCATTCTTAGCAAGACCATTCTGATAAACAGAAAGCATCTGCTGGAATGGAGCACCGGGCACAGGAAGATACGCACCAAAACGATACAGAAGAAGAATCAGTACCGTAAGGAGAATCTTTCCCCTTAGTTCCGGAACACGAAATGCGTTGGCGATTCCTTTACTCACTACTCGGCCTCAACCTTTCCACCGGCCGCCTCGATCTTAGCCTTTGCGGAGGCGGAAACCTTGTCGACCTTAACAGTGAGCTTCTTAGAAAGCTCGCCATCACCCAGAACCTTGACTGGGATGAAGTTGTACTTAATAACTCCCTTAGCAACCAGAGCCTCTGCGTCTACGGTCTCGCCGTCTGCAAAGAGAGCGTTCAGACGAGCAACGTTGACTGGAGCGTACTCAACACGGTTGTGGTTAGTGAAACCAGGAAGCTTAGGAAGACGCATAGCCAGTGGCTGCTGTCCACCCTCGAAGCCAGCGCCCTTACCGCCACCAGAGCGGGAGAGCTGACCATTCATACCGCGGCCGGCAAAAGTACCATTGCCTGAAGAATTACCGCGACCTACGCGCTTACGATTTTTGCGCGAACCCACTGCGGGGCGAAGATCATTGAGCTGCATTATTACTACCTCTAGTTCTCTTCAACCTCGACAAGGTGCTTAACCTTGAAGATCATTCCACGAATGCTTGGGTTGTCAGGCTGCTCGACGGTATCGCCGATCTTGTGGAGGCCGAGGGCCTTCACCGTAGCAGTCTGGTCCTTCTTGACGCCTGCAACGGCGCCACGGACAAGCTTGATGCTAAGGTTCTTAGCCATCGTTAGTTCTCCTTTCCGACGAACATATCGCCGACGGTTAGGCCACGACGCTCAGCTGCTTCTTCTGGGCTGGAAAGCTCCTTCAGACCCTCAGCTGCTGCCTTAATCATATTCAGAGCGTTGTCGGTACCAAGGGACTTAGAAAGTACATTGGTGATACCTGCAAGCTCGAAGAGTGGACGAATAGGACCACCAGCAATAACACCAGTACCCTCGAATGCAGGCTTAATAAGAACAGAACCTGCACCGTAGTGACCAGTGACTGCGTGTGGTACGGAACCAGTCTCAGTCAGTGGGACCTTGAACATGTTCCTCTTTGCGTCCTCGACGCCCTTCTGAATTGCCAGAGGTACCTCAGCGGAACGACCCTGGCCAATACCAACGTTACCCTTACCGTCGCCAACGACTACCAGAGCAACGAGTGACATACGGCGGCCACCCTTAACGGTCTTGGAAACGCGGTGAATATAAACGACGCGCTCCTGAAGATCCGTATCCTGCTGGCGCTTACGATCACGTGCCATTGAATCCTCCTAGAACTTCAGGCCCGCGTTGCGGGCGCCATCTGCCAAAGCCTTGACGCGGCCGTGATAGAGACGGCCACCACGGTCAAAAGTGACCTCAGTGACGTTCTTCTCGGCAGCGCGCTTACCGATAAGCTCACCTACGAACTCAGCTGCCTCCTTGTTGGAGCCAACCTTGCCAGTAGAACGGAACTCTGGGTCAAGCGTAGAGGCAGAGCAGAGAGTTCTTCCAGAAGCGTCGTCAATAAGCTGTGCATAAATGTTTGCGTTTGTGCGGTGAACTGCAAGACGCGGACGCTCAGGTGTACCAAAGACCTTGGCACGTACGCGGCGCTTGCGGCGTTCAAGACCCGCCTTTTTCGCCTGCTGCTTGTTCATTCCTTCTCCTTAGAGACATGCCATCACCTAACGGGGTGATGGTCTTTTAGCCTAAAAGTAGGGTTGCTTTACTTAGCAGCCTTACCGAGCTTCCTGCGGATGTGCTCACCTTCGTAGTGAATGCCCTTGCCCTTGTAAGGCTCTGGTGGACGCTTCATACGAATCTCAGCTGCAACCTGACCGACCTTCTCCTTAGAAATACCCTTAACGGTAAGGTGAGTGTTATCAGGTACCTCAAAGCTAATGCCCTCAGGTGCAACATAGAGAACTGGGTGAGAATAACCAAGGGAAAGGTCAAGATCCTTGCCCTTAAGTGCTACACGGTAACCAACGCCGGTGAGCTCGAGCTTCTTCTCGAAGCCCTCAGAGACACCAACAACCATGTTGTGGATAAGGGTACGGACAAGACCCTGCTGAGCATTGGACTCAGTGGACTCGTCAACGCGAGTAACAAGAATCTCCTCGCCCTCCTGAGCGATAGCAACCAGCTCAGAGAAAGTACGAGTCAGCTCGCCCTTAGAACCCTTAACGGTAACGGTGGTGTTATCAACTGTCACAGTGACTCCAGCAGGAATCTGGACAGGCTTCTTACCAATACGAGACACGGCTGTCTCCTTTCATTCCTGTCAGATTTACCAAACGTAAGCGATGACCTCGCCGCCAACGCCAGCCTTGCGAGCGTCGCGGTCGCACATCATGCCCTTAGAAGTGGAAACCACTGCAGTACCAAGACCACCAAGAACGCGTGGAAGCTTCTCAGCGGTGGAGTAAATGCGCAGACCAGGCTTGGAAATGCGACGAATGCCGCGGATAACCTTAGCGCGCTTCTTACCATACTTAAGGGTGATGTGAAGAGTCTTCTGAGGCTTAGTATCCTCAACGGTGTAACCCTCGACATAGCCCTCTTCGGTGATGACGCGAGCAATCTCAACGAGCACCTTGCTCGATGGCATGGATACGGAATCCTTGCCAGCTGAGTTTGCGTTACGAATACGCGTCAGCATGTCTGAAATGGGATCGGTAATTTTCATTTGATCCTTCTCCTTCGTTAATGATGAAACTGCGTGTCTGGTTCATCTACACCCGTGGCGCAGATGCCTTGACGCCAGAGCCCTGAGTCCTACCAGCTTGCCTTGCGGACACCAGGAAGCTCGCCCTTGCTCGCTAGCTCACGGAAGCATACACGGCACAGACCAAACTTGCGGTAAACGGAGTGGGGACGTCCACAACGCTGGCAACGGTTCTGTGTGCGCGTAGAGTACTTCGGCTCACGCGAGGCTTTGACGATCATCGAAGTCTTAGCCACAAATCCTCCTTCAAAATGCAACTTGGCGAACGCCAAGATGACTTCAAACAATAGTGCTGGTGACTATGTCACCCGGCATCAAAGATGCCAACAGGAATGCGCTTAATTTAAGCGCAGGTAAAAGTTAGTCCTGCTTGAATGGGAAGTGGAAGGCGTCGAGAAGTGCCTTACCCTCCTCATTGGTCTTAGCAGTGGTGACAATGGTGATGTCCATACCGCGGGTGTGGTCCATCTTGTCAAAGTCAATCTCTGGGAAGATGAGCTGCTCGGTTACGCCCATGGAGAAGTTACCACGGCCGTCGAAGCTCTTAGCAGAGATACCACGGAAGTCGCGAATACGAGGAATTGCAACTGCGATCAGACGATCCAGGAACTCCCACATACGATCGCCACGAAGGGTAACTTTAGCGCCGATTGGCATACCCTGACGAAGCTTAAAGGTTGCGATAGACTTGCGAGCGTGTGTAACTAGTGGCTGCTGACCAGTAATGGTACGGAGGTCGTTTACAGCGCCGTCGATTGCCTTAGCGTCTGTAGCTGCCTCGCCAACACCCATGTTGACAACGATCTTCTCAAACTTAGGAATCTGGTTAACGTTGGTGTAACCAAATTTCTCCTTCAGAGCGTCACGCACAGATGCGTAGTAAAGCTCTTTAAGGCGAGGGGTGTACTTCTCGTCTGCCATGGTTTCTCCTTAACTCTTGGGGTTTTAAGTGCGGGGATCGCCTCGCACCTCCTAGTTTGGCGAACTAGGAGCCATCTGCGTCCTCGAGACATACGTGTCCCATAGAAAGACGCAATGAACAATATTAGACCTTATTGAGCAAAAATGGGGCGAGAATTTCAAGCTAGCTGATATTTTTTCGTGTCATCACACGACTTACACAACACCGCACTTCTCGCCCAAAAGAAAACCCCGCTATCTGATGATAACGGGGTTTGAAGTAGCTCTGAGATGTTTCTTACAAAGCGAGAAACACGTATAACTTAGAGCTCAGCGCCTGACTTCTTGGAGACGCGGACCTTAGTGCCGTCCTCCTTGATCAGGTAGCCAACACGAGTTGGCTTGTCGGTCTTAGGGTCGATAAGAGCAACATTGGAAGCGTCGATTGCTGCCTCTGCCTCAACGATGCCACCCTGCTGGTTAGCTGCGTTTGGCTTGACATGGCGCTTTGCAATTGCAACGCCCTCAACGACAACCTTGTTCTTCTCTGGATATACGCGAAGTACCTCGCCGCGCTTACCCTTGTCCTTACCAGTGAGGACCTCGACCTTGTCGCCCTTCTTGATCTTCATCTTAGGCATGTCGTTCCTCCTTAAAGGGTCTCAGGTGCAAGTGAGACAATCTTCATGTACTTGTGGTCGCGCAGCTCGCGAGCGACTGGTCCAAAGATACGAGTACCCTTGGGCTCACCCTCTTTGTTAACAAGAACGCATGCGTTCTGGTCAAAGCGGATGTAGCTACCGTCCTTGCGACGGGTGTCCTTAGCGGTACGAACGATGACGCAGCGAACAATGTCGCCCTTCTTCACCGAACCACCTGGAGTAGCCTCCTGGACAGCGCCAATGATGACGTCGGCAAGGCCGGCGTAACGACGCTTGGAGCCACCAAGGACCTTGACGCACTTTACGCGCCTTGCGCCGCTGTTGTCAGCGACGTTGAGAATGGTCTCCATCTGAATCATGTGACGTTCCTCCGGAACCTAATTTCTCAGAGGTGCGCGTATTTGCGCACATGAGAAATAATGATAGATACAAAACTAGGTTGAGCTAAAAGCTGTTTCCTAGGTGCTAATTACTTAGCGCGCTCAACGATCTCTGCGAGACGCCAACGCTTGGTCTTGGAAAGAGGACGAGTCTCCATGACGCGGACGGTATCGCCCAGACCAGCCTCGTTGTTCTCATCATGAACGTGAAGCTTCTTGCCGATGGTCATCATCTTGCCATACTTAGGGTGGTGCTTACGGTAAGTAATCTCTACCGTGATCGTCTTCTCGCCAGAGATGGAGACGACGAGTCCGGTACGAACCTTACGCGCATTTCTGCTTTCGGTCTCTGCCATAACTTATCTCCTGCGATCTAGTTCTGCTCTGCGGATGCTTCTGCAGCAATTTGACGGGTGCGCATCTCGGTCTGAACGCGAGCAATGTCACGCTTTACTGCCTTGACACGAGCGGTGTTGTCCAGCTGGCTGGTTGCCATCTGGAAACGAAGATTAAAGAGCTCTGCGCGGCCTTCCTCGAGTTTCTTAGCGAGGTCTGCATCGCTCATAGCCTTGATTTCGGTGTACTTCATTAGTTCTCACCGTCCTGATCGGCCTTGGAGACAATCTTGGTCTTGATTGGAAGCTTGTGCTGAGCAAGGCGAAGAGCCTCACGAGCAACTTCCTCTGGTACGCCATCAATCTCGAACATGATACGACCAGGCTTAACAACTGCTACCCACTCTTCTGGGTTACCCTTACCGGAACCCATGCGAGTCTCTGCAGGCTTCTTGGTGATTGGCTTATCTGGGAAGATAGTAATCCAAACCTTACCGCCACGCTTCATCTCACGGGTGAGAGCAATACGAGCAGCCTCAATCTGGCGGTTAGTAATCCAGTGAGCCTCCTCTGCACGGATGCCCCAGGAACCAAAATGCAGCTGGGTGTTACCCTTTGCCTGGCCCTTCATGGAACCGCGCTGTACCTTACGGTGCAATACACGCTTTGGAGCAAGCATTAACGGCCCCTCCTCTCATTGCGAGCACGACGAGGACGAGCGGAGCCCTCAAGAGCTGGGTTAGGTGTTGGCTGTCCAGGCATCTTCTCGCCGTAATAAATCCAAACCTTGATACCAACAGCGCCCATGGTGGTGCGACCTGTAGCGGTACCATAGCCGATTGCAGCACGAAGGGTGTGCAGAGGCACGCGACCCTCACGGTACCACTCACGGCGACCCATCTCAGCACCGTTCAGACGACCGGAGCACTGGATACGAATACCCTTAGCGCCAGCCTTACGAGCGGACTGAACAGCCTTACGCATAGCGCGACGGAAAGCGACACGCTGCTCAAGCTGCTCTGCGATGGACTGAGCAACAAGGTTTGCGTCAAGTTCAGGACGCTTAACCTCGACAACATCAACGTTGACCTGACCCTTGCCGACCTTAGCAACACGCTCAAGATCTGCACGGAGGCCATCGATCTCTGCACCCTTCTTGCCAATGACAATGCCAGGACGTGCGGAGAAAATAGTTACCTTGACCTTATCGCCAGCGCGCTCGATATCAATACGAGCAACAGCTGCCTTCTCAAGGCGCTTCTCAAGATACTTGCGGATAGCAAGATCGTTGCCGAGCTGCTCGGCGTAGTCCTTATCGGCGTACCAACGAGAACGCCAGCTCTCGGTTACACCAAGACGGAAGCCTGTAGGCTGTACTTTCTGACCCATTCCTACGCCTCCTTTCGAGGTGCAACGACAACGGTAATGTGGCTCATGCGCTTGTTAATGCGGGAAGCCGAACCCTTTGCACGAGGGCGAATACGCTTAAGCGTTGGGCCTTCGTCAACAAAAGCGGTCTTGACTACCAGGTTGTTAGCACGGAGACCATTGTTGTTCTCGGCGTTAGCAACTGCAGAGCGCAGAACCTTAGCAACATCAGTAGCGGCAGCACGAGTCGAGAACTGAAGAACCTCAAGGGCCTTCTCGACAGACTTACCGCGGACAAGCGCGACAACTGCGCGAGCCTTACGAGGAGCAACGCGAACATACTTAGCTGTTGCGCGAACCTCAATAGAATCGGTGTTCTTAGCCATTTACTACACTCCCCCTATTTGGCCTTGTGACCGCGGAAGGTACGGGATGGGGAGAACTCGCCCAACTTGTGACCAACCATGGACTCGGTGACGTACACAGGTACATGCTTACGACCATCGTGAACAGCGATGGTGTGACCGACCATCTCAGGGAAGATGGTTGAGGAACGTGACCAAGTCTTGATAACGTCCTTCTTGCCAGCCTCGTTCATTGCAGCGACACGCGCAAGGAGGCGAGTCTCCACAAAGGGGCCTTTTTTGAGACTTCTGCTCATTTATCTACTCCTACTCGTGTCTTACTTGGACTTACGACGGCGAATGATCAGGCGGTTAGAAGCCTTCTTCGGGTCGCGGGTCTTATAACCCTTGGTTGGCTTACCCCATGGGGTGACGGAAGGACGACCAGAAGTGTGGTTCTTACCTTCACCACCGCCGTGTGGGTGGTCAACAGGGTTCATGACAGTACCACGGACGGTAGGACGGACGCCTGCCCAACGGGAACGACCAGCCTTACCAACAACAATGTTGGAGTGCTCAGCGTTACCAACCTCGCCGATGGTTGCACGGCAGGTCAGAAGAACACGGCGGAGCTCGGAGGAAGGCATACGCAGAACTGCATAGCCGTTGTCCTTGCCCATGAGCTGGACGGAAGTACCAGCAGCACGTGCCATTGCAGCACCCTTGCCAGGCTGGAACTCAACTGCGTGAACAAGAGTACCTACTGGAATCTGCTCAAGAGTGGTGCAGTTACCAGGCTTGATGTCGACGTCCTTGGTACCAGAAAGAACGGTGTCACCGACGCTCAGGCCCTCTGGGCAAAGGATGTATGCCTTTGCGCCGTCTGCATAGTGCAGAAGAGCAATACGAGCGGAACGGTTAGGATCGTACTCAACAGTAGCGACCTTAGCTGGGATGTCATCCTTGCGACGCTTGAAGTCGATACGACGGTACTGGCGCTTGTGGCCACCACCCTGGTGACGGGTAGTGATGCGGCCATTGTTGTTGCGGCCAGCCTTCTTTGGCAGAGGCTCGAGAAGGGACTTCTCGGGCTTATCAGTTGTAATCTCAGCAAAGTCTGAGATTGTCTGGAAGCGCCTGCCTGCGCTTGTTGGCTTTAGATGCCTAACTGCCATAAACAGTATCCCTTTCTTCTCCGTTGGCTAGCCCGCTTAAGGGAAAGTCGAGCTAACACCGGATTACCACGGTACCGCGCGTATCTACTATGCGCGGCATACGAACCCGTACCTCAAAAGAGGCACGGGAGAAAAACCTTACTCAGCAGAGTTATTACCGAAGATCTCGATAGTCTCACCAGCAGCGAGGGTAACAATAGCCTTCTTCCACTGGCGGGTCTTGCCTGCCTGCTGATAACGTACACGCTTGTTCTTTGGCTTAACAGAAAGTGTGTTTACCTTGGTGACGTGTACAGAGAAGAGCTTCTCTACAGCTGCAGCAATCTCTTCTTTACCTGCGTTACGAGCAACCTCAAAAGTGTACTTGCCCTGCTCCATCAGATCGAAAGCACGCTCTGAAACGATAGGACGAATGATGACCTCATAAGGAGAGTTCATTATGCGAGCACCTCCCCAAGCTGCTTAGCAACATCAGCGGACATAACAAGTGCGCCGTTGTCGATCAGGAAACGAGTAGTAACCTCAGAAACGCCGAAGACCGAAACCTTAGGAAGGTTGCGGAAAGAGAGGTAAGTGTTGACGTCGTCGTCTGGGACTATGACGGTAACGCGCTTACCCTCAATACCGAGGTTCTGAAGTGCAGCCTTTGCCTGCTTGGTGGAAGGCTGAGCAAACTCGAGAGAGTCAACGAGGACAAGCTCGGAGTCTGCAACCTTGCCGGAGAGGACGGACCTCATAGCAAGCTTGACCATCTTGTTGTTAATACGACGTGCGTGGGAACGAGGGGTAGGTCCAAAGATGACGCCACCACCAGTCCACTGACCAGCACGAATAGAACCCTGGCGAGCACGACCAGTACCCTTCTGACGGTAAGGCTTAACGCCACCGCCGGATACCTCGTGACGGTTCTTTGTAGAGTGGGTACCCTGACGTGCGGATGCGTCCTGGCAGACTACAACCTGGTGCACAACAGGGATGTTTGGCTCAATGCCATAGACGTCAGAGGAGAGCTCGGCGTCGCCGACCTTCTTTCCCTCTACGTTCTTAATCTCATACTTGGACATGTTGTCTCCTTGTTAGCCTAAGTGTTTGCCTAAAGGCCCTTAGGCCATGCGGACCTGGACGAGGGCATTCTTGCCGCCAGGAACAGCACCCTTGATAAGCATGAGGTTCTGCTCAGCATCAACGCGGACAAGCTTAAGGTTCTTGACCGTAACGCGCTCTGCGCCCATGTGACCATACATGTGAAGGCCCTTACGAACGCGTGCAGGGTATGCGCACTGACCAATGGAACCTGGACGACGCTGGTTACGAGAACCGTGAGTCATTGGACCGCGAGAGAAGTTCCAGCGCTTAACGGTACCCTGGAAACCCTTACCCTTTGAAGTGCCTGTTACGTCAACAGCGGTGACCTCAGAGAAGTCAGCAACTGTGACAACATCGCCGGTCTTGTGCTCAGAAGCATCCTCAACGCGGACCTCGCGGAGGTAACGCATTGGCTCGACGCCCTGTGCCTTGAAGTGACCAGCCATTGGCTTGTTGACATGCTTCTCGGAGATGTCGCCGAAGCCAATCTGTACGGCATTGTAGCCGTCCGTCTCAACAGTCTTTACCTGTGAAACGGTGCAGGGGCCAGCAAGAACGACGGTAACAGGAACGACGTTGTCGTTCTCGTCCCATACCTGGGTCATGCCCAGCTTGCGGCCGAGGATGGTATTAACCATGCTCTTTCCTAACCTTCGGTGGTCATGGGACCTTGAGAGCACATCGGGTACTCTTCCCCAGCGGACCACGTCCTGTACATACTGCCTTTAGACATAATTGTCCTGTTTGAGCAGCCCGTCTACTTTACACTCATTTTTGACAAGAAACAAGCCTAAAATCTTTAAAAGATGAACGCTTTGTGAAGAGCGTTTGATACCCTCTAGCTGCGAGATCTTTCTTCTCTCCCATTTTGCGAGGTCAAACCGCTGACCCGGGCGTATCCATTGGCGAGAAACCCAAGGAATTTTGAAAAGTTTTTTTAAAAAATTTTGTAAAAACAATCTGCGAAAATACCTTCGCTAAAATCAGGCTGCCGAAATTACCTTGCCAAAAGTTTCTTGAGCAATGCTTCGCAACCCTCGGTAACATCCTCATACGTCAGATCAAAATTTCCTGAGTACCATGGGTCAGCGATGTCTCGAGGCTTTTCTGACCAGTCAAGGAGTAGCGAAACTTTTCCATGAGGATCATCTTTAAGTATGCGCATCATGTTGCGAAGATTATTATGATCCATACCAATGAGGTAATCAAAGTTCTCGTAATCTGCGCGCGTCATCTGCCTCGCACGATGATTGCCGCAATGAATTCCCTCTTGCTGAAGCTTGCGTCTTGTACGAGGATCAACTGGATTGCCAATCTCCTCTGTAGAGGTTGCGGCTGAGTCAATGACAAACGAATCTGCCAGACCGTTTTTCTCGACAAAATCTTGCATGACGTACTGTGCCATTGTTGACCTGCAGATATTTCCGTGACACACAAAGAGGATTTTTGTCATGCGGGAGTGATTTGAGTGAGCGTTTACCGAACAGCCGGTGTTTAGCTGACTACTTGCATTTTGCTGACCACTTATGTTCTGCGAGCTTTCCTTCATCTCTTCTCCTGTGCGCTGTAAAAGAATTCGCTTCCCTATTCTACGGGTTTCTCGCCATATGTACCCTTTACTCTGTAAAGCAGCGTGCTCCTGCATTAGCTAGCCTGAAAAGTTCATCATGTCTGAGCAAATTTACTCAGACATGGCGAGAAAATCAGGCAAATCGCTCAGACTTCCTGCGATTTTAGGCAAATTACTCAGACTTGGCGAGAAGATCAGGCGCTGGTTGTGGCGTGAGTCCGGTAAGTCGCAAACCGAAAACCCATCCACGCAAAAACCCTCCCGCGCGGGCATGCGCAGGAGGGTTTCCATGTTGGATTAAGCCGTATGCTTAGAGCTTGATCTCGATATCGACACCAGCTGGAAGGTCGAGACGCATAAGCGAATCAACGGTAGAAGCGCTTGGGTCGAGAATATCGATGAGACGCTTGTGAGTACGCATCTCAAACTGATCACGGGAATCCTTATCCTTGTGTGGGGAGCGGATAACCGTGTAAAGGTTACGCTCGGTTGGCAGAGGGATAGGACCGGAAACACGCGCACCTGTCTTCTGTGCGGTGTCAACAATCAGCTTAGCGGACTGATCAATGACCTCGTGATCATAGCCCTTGAGGCGAATCCTGATCTTCTGGCTTGACACTTTGGGTACCTCCATAAATGAGCTAGAGCTCGTGGTCGTTTACTAGGATGCAGAGCCGCCGTTTTTGGCGACAATCTCTTCGCGTACAGCGTTAGGAACGGGCTCGTAAGAATCGAACTGCATGGTGTAGCTCGCACGGCCCTGGGTCTGGGAACGAAGGTCGGTTGCGTAACCGAACATCTCACCAAGAGGCACCTTAGCGCGGATGACCTTGGCGTCCATACGATCGTCCATACCCTCAATCTTGCCACGACGGGAAGAAAGGTTGCCCATAACGTCGCCCATGTACTGCTCAGGCGTCTCAACCTCAACAGACTCAACTGGCTCGAGAAGGACTGGGTTGGACTTCTTGAGAGCATCCTTAATTGCCATAGAACCAGCAATCTTGAATGCTGCCTCAGAGGAGTCGACCTCGTGGTAAGAACCGTCAACAAGGGTGACCTTGATGTCGACTACTGGGTAACCAGCAATGACACCGTTCTCAAGAGCCTCACGGATGCCCTTATCGATAGATGGGATGTACTCCTTAGGAATAACACCACCGACGATAGCGTTGACAAACTCGTAACCCTTGCCCTCTTCCTGTGGCTCAAGGTCGATGACTGCGTGGCCATACTGACCCTTACCACCGGACTGACGGACAAACT
The DNA here is from genome assembly GCA_963544415.1 of uncultured Atopobium sp. Classification (GTDB taxonomy): domain Bacteria; phylum Actinomycetota; class Coriobacteriia; order Coriobacteriales; family Atopobiaceae; genus Lancefieldella. The sequence goes on along the minus strand of CAUUFE010000007.1, from coordinate 11,730 downwards.
TGCCCTCAGCGTGGCTTACTGCCTTACCAGCAGTCTCGCGGTAAGCAACCTGTGGCTTACCAACGTTGCAGTCAACCTTAAACTCACGACGGAGACGGTCAACAATAATCTCAAGGTGAAGCTCGCCCATACCAGCAATGATGGTCTGGCCGGTCTCGTGATCAGTGTGAACCTGGAAGGTTGGGTCCTCTTCAGCCAGCTTAGAAAGGCCGATGGACATCTTCTCCTGCTCAGCCTTGGTCTTAGGCTCAACAGCAACGTCAATAACAGGATCTGCGAAGCTGATGGACTCAAGGATGATTGGGTTCTTCTCGTCACAAAGGGTGTCACCAGTAGTGGTGTTCTTTAGACCAACGCATGCAACGATGTCGCCTGCGGAGCACTCTTCACGGTCAACACGGTCGTTTGCGTTCATCTCGAGGATGCGGCCAAAGCGCTCACGGTTGTCCTTGACGGAATTGTAGACGTAAGAACCTGCCTCAGCCTGACCAGAGTAAACACGAATGTAGGTAAGCTTACCAACATAAGGGTCAGTCATGATCTTGAATGCAAGAGCGGAGAATGGCTCCTTAACGTCTGCGTGACGGACAGCCTCGTCACCCTTAGGAGTGACACCATCAATCTCTGGAACATCCAGAGGGCTTGGAAGGAAGTCGATGACTGCGTCCAGAAGCTCCTGAATACCCTTGTTCTTGTAAGCGGAACCAACAAAGACAGGGTTAATCTGACCAGCAAGAACGCCAGCACGAAGAGCACCCTTAAGGGTCTCAACGTCAACCTCTTCACCCTCGAGAACAGCCATCATGAGCTCCTCAGAGAAGTCAGAAGCTGCCTCAAGAAGCTCTTCACGCTTCTCAGCTGCAATCTCTGCAAACTCTGCAGGAATCTCATCAAGTGGCTCAGGGTAAATCATGCCCTTAGCATCCTCTTTGAAGTCCCATGCAGTGTTGGTGACAAGGTCGATAAGACCCCAGAAGTTGGACTCAGCGCCCATTGGGACCTGAGCTGCAATTGCGTTTGCGCCAAGGCGGTCACGCATGGTCTGGATTGCACGGAAGAAGTCTGCGCCTACGCGGTCAAACTTGTTGATGAATGCAATACGAGGTACGCCGTACTTGGTTGCCTGACGCCAAACGGTCTCGGACTGTGGCTGAACGCCTGCAACTGCATCGAAGACTGCAACTGCGCCGTCCAGAACACGAAGAGAACGCTCAACCTCAGCGGTAAAGTCAACGTGACCTGGGGTATCGATAATCTGGATGACGTGGTCTTTCCAGAAGCAAGTGGTAGCTGCGGAAGTAATGGTTACGCCGCGCTCCTGCTCCTGAACCATCCAGTCCATGGTTGCTGCACCGTCGTGGACCTCACCAATCTTGTGGGTCTTACCGGTGTAGTAAAGAATACGCTCCGTAGTGGTTGTCTTACCAGCATCGATGTGAGCCATGATGCCGATGTTGCGGAGGTCTTTAAGATTGTACTTAGTCTTAGCCATTTGTTTGCTACTCCTGAATTCCGACTAGAAGCGGTAGTGGGAGAAGGCGCGGTTGGCCTCAGCCATCTTGTACAGGTCCTCGCGGCGCTTGACGGATGCACCTACGCCGTTAGTTGCGTCGATGATCTCGTTTGCAAGACGCTCTGCCATGGTCTTCTCTTTACGGCTACGGCTGAAAGTGACCATCCAGCGGATAGCAAGAGTAGTTGCACGGCGGGAGTTGACCTCCATTGGAACCTGGTAAGTAGCGCCACCAACACGCTTAGGCTTAACCTCGAGTGTTGGGCGAATGTTATCCATAGCCTTCTTGAAGACAGTGAGGGCATCCTCGCCAGTCTTCTCTGCGACGATGTCAAATGCACCGTAGACAATGCGCTCTGCGGTTGCTTTCTTGCCGTCGAGAAGGACCTTGTTAATAAGCTGGGTTACCAGACGATTGTTGTAGACGGCGTCAGGCATAACCTCACGACGTACTGCTGCTGCGCGACGCGGCATATTAATCTCCTAAGAACTAGTTCGAGTAGTGGACGTGATTACTTAGCACGCTTAGTGCCGTAACGGGAACGGCCCTGAGCACGATTCTGAACTGCTGCGCAGTCGAATGCACCGCGAACAACCTTGTAACGAACACCAGGAAGGTCACGGACACGGCCGCCACGAACCAGAACAATGGAGTGCTCCTGGAGGTTGTGGCCCTCACCAGGAATGTAAGCGGTTACCTCAATGCCATTAACAAGACGAACACGAGCAACCTTACGGAGTGCTGAGTTAGGCTTCTTTGGCGTAGTGGTGAAAACGCGGGTGCAAACACCACGCTTCTGTGGGTTGTGCTGAAGAGCGGCGTTCTTGGACTTTGACTTGACGCTCACGCGGCCCTTACGTACGAGCTGGTTAATAGTAGGCAAGATCTTCTCCTTCTTATACCTATCTACCTGCAGTTTTACATATTCGAAAGGCGACACAGCACTGTCCCCTTGGAATTACGCAGGGAAGTACTTTACGCTGATGAAAGCCACATGTCAACAAGCCACTGTGCCGGGCGTATCTATACTTCATAAAAATCACACGAGTGGCATATGCAGTATTTCTTTTGCAGAGAGGTCTTTGGTGTCAGGAAATATAGACTTCAATAAGACTTACATCATTTCCAGCAACAAAACTTCTACTGTTCTAGTGCTGATGTGCCGCGTGCGCAAGACCAACACTAATAAGCGTAATAACATGATCATCAGCAAGAGAATAAATAACGCGACGGCCATCTCTTTTTGCAGCAACCAGACCGCGGTCACGTAAAAGACGGAGCTGATGAGACGTAGCAGACTGAGAAACAGAAAGAAGTTCCTGCAGTTCAGTTACGCTCTTCTCGCCCAAAAGAAGGGCTCCTAAAATCTGGAAGCGTGTAAAGTCTGAAAGTGCGTCATAAATTTGAGTGGCATCGTAGATGGTATCGTCGTTAGTAAGAAACTCGTGCAATTTTTCTTCAGAAACGCACTCGCAGATATTGTGTGTATGCTCGCACTCATGAGAATGATCAGCCATGATACTTCCTACTCTTTACAACGCAAAGCTCCGCTTAGACAGGGCTTCTCGCTAAATATTGTTTGTAATGCGTCTTAGTATATACCGACTATGCACTGTTAGGCAGAGATAAAAAGAGGACTCCAGCTAATGGCTGAAGTCCTCTTGTGTATCGGAGTCAATCTCCGAAAAAGTTTGATGTATCAGGCGAGATTACTTACTCGTCTTCGCCGTCTGCCTCAGCATCCATGCGAACAACCTGATTGAGGAGGTCATCCAGAGAACCAAGGTCCTCGTTAATTACATCAGGGCTAACCTCGTCGGAAGAAGAACCGATAAGTGTCTCGGTGTAATCAGAGTGCGTAGATGGAGCTGCAGAGCCCAGCATCAGACCACCATCGCCTTCTGGCGAGAAGACCATGTTGAGCAGCTGAGAAAGATCCTCAGAATCTGCCTCATCCTCTTCTGGCTCAAGGATGTAGAGGAGGTTACGAGCCTCAAGGCCATCGCGGAGCTCCTCGATTGCCTTTGCACCAATACCATCGATGCGAAGCAGGTCTTCCTCGGTCTTACCGATAAGATCGCCTACGGTCTCAATGCCAACCTCGCTGAACTTGTTGGTCCAACGCTGTGACACGCCAAGATCGTCGAAGAGGTACAGCTTTGCGTCTTCGCTTGAAAGCGTGCGGCCATTCTTGGAGTAAACGCCTCCGTTGTAATCCTCGTTGACCCAGTCAAGCTGCTTAGGAAGCTGCTCCTCGATGTCCTTAAGCTCTGCTGGTGCCCAGTCTGGAAGAGACTTAGCAAGAGAAGAAGTTGGGCCATCAATCTTGGTGCCGTGATAGGTAAGCTCAACATCGCTGTATGCGGACAGACCAGTACCTGCAGGAATCTGCTTACCAACAATAACGTTAGACTTGAGGTCAAGCAGGTGGTCAACGTCGCCCTCGATAGCTGCAGAGGTAAGAACGCCTGCAGTACGAATGAACGATGCGCTGGAGAGCCAAGAATCGATAGAGCTTGCAACCTTCAGAGTACCAAGGATTGCTGGCTCTGCCTCTGGTGGAGTACCACCAGCAAGGGCAATGTTCTGGACAGTCTCTGCAAAGACATAACGGTCCACATACTGACCAAGCAGGTACGAAGAGTCACCTGGGTTGGTAACCTGAACACGTCGAAGCATCTGACGTGCGATAACCTCGATGTGCTTATCGTTGAGTTCTACACCCTGGGAGGTATAGACGTCCTTAACGGATTCAACGAAGGTGTGCATAGTGGACTCAATGTCAGTGAGTCGACGGAGCATACGGAAGTTGACAAAGCCGCGGGTAATCTGGTCACCAGCACGGACAACAACGCCATCCTCAATGCCAGGCATGAAGCGGACAGATGCAGGTACACGCCACTCTTCGATGACACGGGAAGCATCGTCTGCATCAACAATACGCAGCAGGTACTCGGTGGTCTCTGGGGTAATGTGAAGAACACCAGAGACTGGAGCCAGGTCAGCCTCGCGACCAAGAATCTTCTCGTTGACGTTGCCGACGACGTCGAACATACGAGCAACGGTAGGAAGACCCTGCGTAATATCGTCTGCGCCTGCAACACCACCGGAGTGAATGGTACGCATGGTCAACTGAGTACCAGGCTCACCAATGGACTGAGCTGCGATAATACCAACTGCAGTACCAATGTTGACAGGACGACGGGTGGAAAGATCCCAGCCGTAGCACTTCTGGCAAACACCGTACTTAGACTTACAGGTCAGAAGCGCGCGGAGCTGAACCTTAGCAAGGCCATGCTCAACAAGACGCTCAAGATCCTGCTTGGACTCAACATAGCCACCAGCAGGGATAAGAACCTCGCCAGTGTTTGGATCGCAGACATCCTCAAGGGTGCAGCGACCAATTAGGTCAGTATCAACAGAAGTCTGACCAGGCTTAATCAGAGGATAGGTAACTGCCTCATCAGTGCCGCAGTCCTCCTCGCGAACAATGACGTCCTGTGCAACGTCGACGAGTCGACGAGTCAGGTAACCAGAGTCGGAGGTGTGGGATGCGGTATCTACCAGACCCTTACGAGCGCCATAGGTAGAAATGAAGTACTCGAGAGGCTCAAGACCCTCGCGGAAGTTTGCCTTAATTGGAAGGTCGATGGTTTCACCGGACATATCCGCCATCAGGCCTCGCATACCAGCAAGCTGGCGAAGCTGTGTCTTAGAACCACGAGCTCCAGAGTCAGCCATCATGTAAATTGGGTTGTTCTCTGCAAAGCCTGTAAGCATCTCAGAGCCGAGAAGATCGGTGCACTCGGTCCATGCGTTAACAACCTCAACGTGACGCTCTCGCTCGGAAAGGAAGCCGTCCTCGTAGTACTCGTTGATCTGGTCAACGCGGTCCTGTGCCTCCTGAAGCAGCTGTGGCTTGTGTGGAGGAATAACAGCGTCCCAAACAGAAACGGTCAGACCAGCAAGAGTTGCATAGTGGAAACCAGTCTTCTTGATGTTATCAAGAATTGGCTCAACATCAGCCATTGGGTAACGGTCGCAGCAATCGTTGACCAGAACACCAATGTCGGACTTAACCATCTTGTAGTTGATGTATGGGTAATCCTCTGGCAGGCACTGACGGTTGAAGATAATGCGACCAACAGTGGTCTCAAAACGCTTGGTGCCCTCAGTAACGTCCAGGTCCTCATACTGACCGCGACCAGTCATAACGCGGAAGATAGCACGATCGCTATCAGCAACATTTGCATCCTTGGAGCTTACGCGGACAACAACCTTTGCCTGAAGATCAAGGTCACGGTTGGCCTCAATAGCCAGAAGAGCATCCTCAAAGCTTGCAAAGGTAAGAGTCTTAGCGTCTTCACCGGTCTTCTCGGAAGTGAGGTAGTAGACACCAAAGACCATATCCTGAGAAGGAACGGTCAGAACCTTACCAGAAGCAGGGCTTCTGAGGTTGTTGCTGGAGAGCATCAGAATGCGAGCCTCTGTCTGTGCCTGAGTAGAAAGTGGCACGTGGACAGACATCTGGTCGCCGTCGAAGTCTGCGTTGAATGGTGCGCAGACCAGAGGGTGCAGGTGGATTGCCTTACCCTCGATAAGGACTGGCTCAAATGCCTGGATAGACAGACGGTGAAGGGTAGGTGCGCGGTTGAGAAGAACGAGGCGGTCCTGAATGACCTCATCCAGAACGTCCCAAACAACTGGGGTACCACGGTCAATAGCGCGCTTTGCGCCCTTAATGTTTTCAACCTTGCGGAGCTCAACCAAACGACGCATGACAAATGGCTTGAAGAGCTCAAGTGCCATAGCAGATGGAAGGCCGCACTGGTGCAGTTTCAGGTGTGGGTCAACAACAATGACGGAACGGCCAGAGTAGTCAACACGCTTACCCAGAAGGTTCTGACGGAAGCGACCCTGCTTACCCTTAAGGGCCTCAGCAAGAGACTTCAGAGGACGTCCACCACGACCAGTGACTGGACGACCACGGCGACCGTTGTCAAACAGAGCGTCAACGGACTCCTGAAGCATGCGCTTCTCGTTGTTAACAATGATAGAAGGTGCCTCAAGGTCAAGCAGGCGCTTAAGACGATTGTTACGGTTAATAACACGACGATACAAATCGTTTAAGTCGGAAGCTGCAAAACGGCCGCCATCAAGCTGAACCATAGGACGAAGATCAGGTGGAATAACTGGAATAACGTCAAGGATCATGTTAGCTGGATCGTTGCCACCCTTGAGGAAGGCGTCAACAATCTCAAGGCGCTTAATGGCCTTCTCGCGCTTCTGCTTCTGAGCATCCTCATTGGCGATAATAGCGCGGAGCTCCTTGGCCTCTTTCTCAAGGTCAATGTTGGAGAGAAGGTCACGTACTGCCTCTGCGCCCATACCACCCTTGAAGTAGATGCCATAGTAGCGCTTAAGCTCGGAGAACAGACCCTCATCGGAGATGAGCTCTCTGGTCTCAAGCTGCATGAACTTCTCGAAAGCCTCACGACGAAGTGTCTTCTCTTCCTCGTACTCTTCCTCAAGATCAGCGACGCCTGCGCGAATCTCGTCCTCAGAAAGAGGCTCAAAATCGCCAAACTCGTCATCCTGTGGCTGGCCCTGCTCACGAAGGCGTGCGATCTGATCGTCACGCTCTGCGTCGAGCTCCTCGATATCTGCTGCAAGCTCCTCACGAAGATCGTCTACGTCAGCCTCACGTGCCTCAGTGTCAACACTGGTGATTACGTAAGATGCAAAGTAGAGGACTTTCTCGAGGTCCTTGCTCTTGATATCAAGAAGGCGTGCCAGAGGGAAGCTGGTTGGGCTCTTGAAGTACCAAATGTGGCTTACAGGAGCAGCAAGCTCGATGTGGCCCATGCGGTCACGACGAACCTTTGCGGTGGTTACTTCAACACCGCAGCGCTCGCAGGTAATGCCCTTGAAGCGAATGCCTTTGTACTTACCGCAGGCACACTCCCAGTCCCTTACAGGTCCAAAGATCTTCTCGCAGAAAAGGCCGTCCTTTTCTGGCTTAAGGGTACGGTAGTTGATGGTCTCAGGCTTCTTTACCTCGCCATAGGACCAACCGCGGATATCATCAGCAGACGCTAGAGAAATTTTAATAGCGTCAAATTCAGTGGAATCGAAATCTGCCACAGTCGCTACTCCTTATCGGTGGTCGCGTCGCCTACAAGTGCGGATGCACCCTCAGCGTCTTGGGACAGGTCGGAAGCGGTTACCTCAGTGAAGCCAAGGTCGTTGAGGATCTCAACAGCGTTCTTCTCCTCAGGATCTGTGACCTTTGCGGTATTTGCACGCTTACGGTAGGAGATTGGCTCAATGTCAAGTGCCAGAGAGCGAATCTCTTTGACCAGAACCTTGAAGGACTCAGGAATTCCTGCAGTAGGAATGTTCTCGCCCTTAACAATGGACTCGTAGGTCTTAACACGGCCGTTGGTATCGTCAGACTTAACGGTGAGGATCTCCTGGAGGACGTTAGCAGCACCGTATGCATACAGTGCCCAAACCTCCATCTCACCAAAGCGCTGACCGCCGAACTGTGCCTTACCACCCAGAGGCTGCTGGGTAACAAGAGAGTAAGGACCAGTTGAACGTGCGTGGATCTTATCGTCAACCATGTGGCCGAGCTTCAGAATGTAAGAAACACCAACGGTAATTGGGCTCTTGAATGCCTCGCCGGTACGACCATCGTAGAGGGTAGTCTTACCACGCTCGTTGAGCTGTGGAACAAACTCCTCACGCATGTCCTCGCCGTACTCCTTGAGAGCCTTGTTGATCATGTTGATGTTGGTGCGGCGAACAATCTCTGCAACGGACTCATCAGTAGCACCGTCAAAGAGTGGTGTTGCAACAGGAATTGGGCCTTCAACGTAACGCTTAGAATCTGCGTCATCGTCATCCCAACCGTGTGCAGCGCCCCAACCAAGGTGGCACTCAAGCAGCTGACCAACGTTCATACGGGAAGGAACGCCCAGTGGGTCGAGAATAACGTCTACTGGGGTACCGTCTGCCATGTAAGGCATGTCCTCAACTGGGAGAACCTTACAAATAACACCCTTGTTACCGTGACGACCAGCGATCTTATCGCCCTGCTGGATCTTTCTGCGCTGAGCAACAAAGACGCGGACCAGGTCGTTTACTCCTGGAGGCAGGTCGTCTCCAGCCTCACGGCTGAAGCGGACAACGTCAACAACGCGACCATAGGAACCGTGTGGCATCTTAAGGGAAGTATCACGAACATCGTGTGCCTTAGCACCGAAGATTGCGCGAAGAAGGCGCTCTTCTGCGGTCAGAGCAGTCTCACCCTTAGGAGTGACCTTACCAACCAGAATATCGCCAGGGCCAACCTCAGCACCAATGCGGATGATACCGTCATCGTCGAGGTTTGCGAGCATGTCCTCACCAAGGTTTGGAATCTCGCGGGTAATCTCCTCAGCGCCAAGCTTGGTGTCACGAGCATCAATCTCGTGGCGGGAAATATTAACGGAAGTCAGAAGGTCTTCCTGAACAACGCGCTCAGAGACGATAATACCGTCCTCGTAGTTGTAGCCTTCCCATGGCATGTAAGCAACGGTAAGGTTTGCACCAAGTGCCAGCTCAGAGTGGTCAACGGATGGACCGTCTGCAATTGGCTGGCCCTTCTCGACCTGCTGTCCAACTATAACAATTGGACGGTGATTGATGCAGGTGGACTGGTTAGAGCGCTCGTACTTAGGAAGATCGTAGCGCTGAGAACCGTGCTCATCGGAGTAGATGACAACGTGAGCTGCATCAACCTCGGTGACCTCGCCGGCAAACTCTGCGCAAATAAGCTCACCAGAGTCCTGAGCTGCGCGGCCCTCCATACCAGTTCCAACAAATGGAGCGTGGGACTGAATCAGAGGCACTGCCTGACGCTGCATGTTTGCACCCATGAGGGTACGCTTTGCGTCGTCGTGCTCAAGGAATGGAATGAGGTTAGCTGCGACGGAGAGAAGCTGACGTGGAGAAACGTCCATGTAGTCAACGTCCTCAACAGGAACCTGTGCAGGTGCACCGAAGGAACCGTCGAAGTCGCGGGTACGTGCAATAACGCGATCTGCATCAACAATCTTGCCGTCTGCGTCAACCTCAACAAACTTCTTAGACTTAGGGTCAATTGGGGTGTTAGCAGGAGCAATAATGTGATTCTCCTCCTCGTCTGCAGTCATCCAAACGATGTCGTCAGAGACAACACCGCCTGTGACCTTACGATAAGGAGCCTCGATAAAGCCGTACTCATTTACGTGAGCGTACAGTGCCAAAGAGCCGATAAGACCAATGTTTGGTCCCTCAGGAGTCTCGATTGGGCACATACGGGAGTAGTGCGAGTTATGAACGTCGCGGACTGCGGTAGGAACGTTGGTACGACGGCTGGAGCCGGACTTGTGTCCTGCAAGACCGCCAGGTCCCAGAGCAGAAAGACGACGCTTGTGGGTCAAACCAGCAAGTGGGTTTGCCTGGTCCATGAACTGCGAAAGCTGAGAAGAACCGAAGAACTCCTTGATTGCAGCAACAATTGGACGGATGTTAATCAAAGACTGTGGAGTGATGTCGTCTGCGTCCTGAGATGCCATACGCTCACGAACAACACGCTCCATGCGGCTCATACCAATGCGGAACTGGTTCTGGACCAGCTCGCCAACGGTACGGACGCGGCGGTTGCCAAAGTGGTCAATGTCATCAAGGTGCTTAGACTCATCACCTGCGTGCACTGCAAGAAGATACTGAAGAGCTGCAACGATGTCCTCTTTGGTAAGAACACGAACGTCTGCAGGAATCTCTTCCCCAAGCTTCTTGTTGATCTTGTAACGACCAACGCGAGCAAGGTCATAGCGCTGCTCGTTGAAGAAAAGGCCGTCAAGCAAAGAACGGGCGGAGTCAACAGTTGGTGGCTCGCCTGGACGCTGACGACGATAAATCTCGATAAGAGCATCCTCACGTGTGGTTGCAACATCACGCTCAAGTGTGTTGCGAACAACATCGAAATCACCAAGGAGCGAGAGGATCTCGTCATCGGTAACAGCAATGCCAAGTGCACGGAGGAAGACAGTAGCGCTCTGGCGGCGCTTGCGGTCAATGGAGACGACCAGGTGGCCGCGCTTATCAACCTCAAACTCAAGCCATGCACCACGTGCAGGAATGAACTGAGCCTTGTGGACCAAAACACCGTTGTCCATCTCTGACGAGAAGTACACGCCAGGTGAACGAACGAGCTGGGAAACCACAACACGCTCAGAACCGTTGATGATGAAGGTACCGCGCTCGGTCATCAATGGGAAATCACCCATGAAGACAAGCTGCTCCTTCATCTCACCAGTCTCTTTGTTGACAAAACGGACGTCAACAAAAAGAGGTGCTTGATATGAAATGTCTTTTGCACGACACTCAGCCATTGAATTGGCAGGGTCGCCGAACTGATGGTCACCAAAGGTGACCTGCATGGTTCCAGCGCTGTTCTCAATTGGCGAGAACTCAGCGAAGGACTCTGCAAGGCCCTCTCCCATAAAGCGCTCAAATGATTCCTTCTGTACAGAAATCAGATTTGGCAGCTCCATAGCTGCGGGAATCTTACTGAACGTCCTGCGTCCAGTATGCGCCTGAGGCGTGGTGAGGGAAGTCTTTTTAGCGGTAGACACCAGGTTGTCCTCCTTCAAAAGGGTGGAAGGTGGCAATTGTCGCAACCTAGTAATTTAGTCAAGATTTTAATGCGCGTCAACAGAAAAACACTTGATTTTTTAAGTCGTTTTGACTATATTATCGCGTTTATGTTTTTCAACTGCACAAACGTTATGTTGCAGGTAAATCCTTAACTAACTCGTCTTTTCTAGTTGTGAAGATTTTATGGAGAAGGTCTACAGAGACAGAAATGGCTTTCGGTGAGCGGCACTCCCCCGCCACGTTACCTCGCATGGCGCTCCATGTACTCCGAGTGCACGGGTTTCTCACCAGGTACAGGTACGAGCGCGGCTGCGAGCGCACGGGTTTCTCGCCAGATGCAGGTACGAGTGCGGCTGCGAGCGCACGGGTTTCTCGCCACACGCGCCTGCCTTTTGCTGCGGCGCCTGCCTTTTGCTGCACGCGCCTGCCTTTTGCTGCACGCGCCTAAAAAGTGCAAAGAATCTGTATTTGAGCCACCGATTCTTTTGCAAAATCAGGCAAATCCACAGATTCTTTTGCATTTTTAGGC